>JACZSI010000108.1 GCA_022574265.1 Chloroflexota bacterium
AGGCGGCCGCTCGCAACGGCGTGAAGCTGCTGTGCGGCCACACGCTCGCCTTCAGCCCGCCCGTGATGGCGATGCGCCGCATCATCAACTCCGGCGAGCTGGGGCCGCTCAGGGCGCTCAACAACTGGGCCTTCACGGACTGGATGCTCCAGGCCCGGCAGCCGGAGGAGCTGGACGAGGCGGTCGGCGGCGGCGTGCTGTACCGCCAGGGCCCGCACCAGCTGGACACCGCGCGGCTCCTCGGCGGCGGCCTCGTGCGCTCGGTGCGCGGGGTGACGGGGAAGTGGTGGCCGGAGCGGCACGCGGTCGGCTACTACTCGGCCTTCTTGGAGTTCGAGGACGGCGTCACGGCCTCGGTCGTCAACAACGGCTACGGCTATGCGATGACGGCGGAGCTCGTGCCCTGGGGCGACGACCGCGGGCTGATCGAGGGCTACACGGGCGAGCAGCGAGTGGAGATACGCCGGGGGATCAAGGACGGCACGCGCGACGAGTTCGCGGCCAAGGACGCGCTGCGGATCGGGTCCGAGCACGAGCGGCAGTTCTGGCGGGAACGGCCGGCCGAGCGCAAGCCCTGGCGGCCGACGAACCTGGGCATCCTGATCGTGACCTGCGAGCGCGGCGACATACGGCAGTCGAAGTTCGGGCTCTACATCGAGCGCGATGGTGGCAAGGAGGACCGGGACCTCGGCGACGCGACGTACCGGGCGGGCCGCGAGGACCTGCTCGAGCTCTACAACGCGGTGGTCAACGGGGCTCCGGTGTACCACAGCGGCGAGTGGGGCATGGCGACGCTCGAGGTCATCACGGCGATCATGGAGTCGTCGCGAGACCGCAAGGAGGTGCGTCTGACGCACCAGGTCCCGATGCCGCTGGAGTACGACGGCTAAGCGCCGGCCCCGGCCACGCTCTGGAGCTCTTTGAAGCAGCTGTCCTCGGCCTTCGTGGCGGCGAGGATGTCCGCCCCGGTGACCCGGCCCGTCTCCGTATTGACGAGCCACAACCCGTAGAAGGCCGTTTCCGTCCTGGTCTCGGTGAAGGTTTCGGTACCGCTTTCGGTTTCGACCGTGACCTCGACGTCGAGGTCGACGGTGCCGCGGCCTTCGACGACCCAGCGCCGTGGGTCTTCCACGCGCGTGACGAAAGCCCCGAAGAGCGGGTGAGGCGTGAAGCAGTCGTAGGAGGCGACCCACGTCAGGATGCTCGCCTCCTCGGCGGTGACCGCGGCTGGCCTCTTCTCCTCCGAAGGGGCGCAACTCTCCTCACGCCGGGCAGTGTCCACCTGTCGCGCCAGGTCGTCTCGGGGCGTGATAACACCGGTGGTGGCGTTGACTTCCCAGAGGCCATACGGCGTCGTGGCGGCCTTACCTTCGACGATCCAGTTTCCCTGGAGGCCGGGCCGGGCTTGGAAGCTCTCGAATGCCGGGAAATCCTGGAAGCAGCCGTAGACCGTCGTCCACACCTGGATGGCGGCGAGCTCCGCGTCCGGGACCAGCGGGTCGGCCGGGAGGAATAGCGGTGGCGTCGGCACGTCGTCCAGCAGGGCGTTGGGCAGCGCGCATCGTGTGCCGGTAGCGGCGATGCGGCCCGCCGTCGCGTCGCGGGGCGTCACCGAACCCGAGAGATCATCCGCGATGGCCCACTGCCCGAAGCTGAGGAGGTCGTCGTTCGTCACGACGCTCACGATCCATCGCAGGTTCGCGGCATCGTAGGACGACTCGAAGACGACGTTGACGTCGACCGTCTGGGCCGCGACAGCCCCCCCGCCCTCGGCCGCTGCCAGCGGCGCCGCCACCTGCTCGGCGCACCTGCTGACCTCGGACCAGACGAGCGATTCGACGAGCGCCTGGCCCAGCGTCGGGCTTGGGGTGGGCGTCGGCGTCGGCAGCGGAGTCGCTGTTGGCTCGACGACCGCCGTGGGGCTGGGCGTCGGTTGGGACACCGACCCACGGGCCGTGGCGGTGGCGAAGACAGCTTCGGTCCGGGAGAGAGTGCCGTCGCCGCCGTTCCCGCCACCCCCGAATGGGTTGCACGCGGCGAGCAGCAGGAAGCCCGCGGACACGAGGAGCGCTGCTTGATTGCGCCGGAGCATGGGGATCAGGGTCACGGGGACCTCACGGGAACGTGATGCGGCCATGTTAGAAGGCCGCGGCCTCCGTGACAACGATGCTTGGCCGCGCAGGCTCCGCTTTTTCGCGATACCTGCCGGGTCCGGCGGACCGTGGTGGTACGATGGCGACGGCTGGGCGAGCCCGCGGTGCGGGGGTGGCGGATGAGCGGCGAACGCATCGGTGCGGACGAGATCATGGTGAGGGACGGGCATCTGCGCATCCGCCTGCTCCGGATGGAGGATGGGTGGCACGCCGAGATCGTGTCCGAGATCGAAGGCCCGATCTTCGAGGGCCATGTGACCGAGCTGTCGGAGCTGTTGGCGGGCCACCCCGTCGCCTCGCTCCCGCCGGATGCTGACTGACGCCCAGACGCGCTAGGCGCCGGCGATGCGCCCCGCTATCTCCGCGGTGGCCGCGAACACGGCGAAGCCCAACGCCACGTAGACGAAGCTCCAGCGGTACCTTCCCGTCTCCGCGGTGGGGATGAGGATGCTCGCTCCGATGTAGATGAACGTGCCGGCCGCGACGCCGAGGAGCATGGACGTGAGCGCCACGCTCACCTCGCCGAGGGCGAAGGGTATGAGGATACCCACGAGCGTGACGACGCCGATGGAGAGGCCGGCGAGCAGCGCCTGACGCCTGCTGCCCCCGTAGTTGCGGATGATGGTGCCGATGGCGAAGCCGGCGGGCACCTCGTGCAGCAGGACCGCGACGAAGACCACGACGCCGAGCGCGGGGTCGGTGATCATCGCGGCGCCGATGGCGACGCCGTCCATCAGGTCGTGGACGTTGAAGGCGGCGAAGGACGCGATCGCGCGGCGGCTTGCCACGGTGGCGGGCGGAACGGCGGCGTGCGCGTGGGGGTCCTCCCCATCGCCGACGGGTATCTGGTGCACGTGGACGTTGCCCAGGTGCTCCGTGAGGTAGACGAGCAGGAAGCCGACGCCGATCATCCACGGCCCCCGCGAGCTTCCCTCGATGGCCGCAGGGGCCATCTCGAGCAGGGCCGCGGCGAGCATGAAGCCGCCGCTGAAGGCGAGGCCGCTCGCCATCACCGCCGCGGAGGGCTGCGCCTTCGCTGCCGAGAGCGCGCTGCCCAGCAGGTTGGCGATGGTCGTCAGCACGCCCAGGAGCAGTGCGATCAGCATGCGTTCTTGCGAGTCCTAGGCGCCAGCGGCCGGCTCCGCGCCGGCGTTGACGCCGAGGTAGGAGAGGCGGGTGGCGGCGGTGTTGCGCATGCCGTGGGGCACGCCGCGCGGCACGATCATGAACTGGCCAGCCTCGATGGGGACCTCGCCGTGCTCCCACAGCGCGAGCCCGCTGCCTTCGAGCACGTAGATGCAGTGGGCGTTCTCCGGGTGGACGTGGAGCGGCGTCTCCTGCCCCGGCTCGAAGTTGCGCACGGTGATGTGGCGGATGTCGATGCCGTCGCGGTAGACGCCGACGATCATCGGCTCGTCTTGGGAGTAGACCTGGAAGGGGGCCGTGTCGAACACACCGGCGCCCAGCGACTCGGGCTTGACCTCTTTCGTGTTGTCACGTGGCATGTCCTGCTCCCGCGGTCGGGTTGGCCTCAAACCTCCGCCCCGCTGCACGAACGTCGGTGCCCCACGACCGTTTCGACCATCCCCCCGTCCCCCTTCCTGGCCAGGAAGGGGGTGGTAAAGCCAAATACGGGGGACACCCCCGTGCCCCCGGCAAAGGGGCTTCGCCCCTCTGCACACCCCTGTCCTGCTCACGAAGAGGGATTTTGAGGCGAGGTCCCACGATCGTGTTGGCCGCGTACGGCGCCGCGTCCGAAACTGCTGGCCGCGATTGTATCGGCGGGCCGGGTCAGCAGCAAGGCAGCCGTGCCGTCGCGGCCCCCACGCACGCTCGTGTTGACAGTACCGGGCGCGCCCGGTAGCGTCGCGGCACGTAAGGCTGGGCGAGGAGGCGAGGCCATGGCGCACGACATCTCGAACATGCGGCTGCTCTCCCACAGCATGCTGAACGGCTACCCGAACATCGGCGAGGGTATGGCCATCCAGACGACGGCGGACGGCCGCCGCATCATGTGGCTCGCGCACGAGTCGATCATCGACTACACGGCCGTGGACGTCACGGACGTGACCGAGCCGGTGGTGATCGTCCAGCGCGAGCTCCCGCACCCGGAGATGCGCTCGAACTCGCTCGCGGTCGTCGGCGACACGATGTACCTGGCGCACCAGACGTCCCGCTACGGACTGCCCGATGCGGGGATGCTCATCTACGACATCTCGACGCCGGAGGAGCCGAAGGTCATCGGCAGCTTCGATGCCGTCGGTCCGACGTCGCGCGGCGTCCACGTGCTGTGGTGCGCCGACGGCCGCTATGCGCACCTCTCCACGACGATGCCCGACGCGAAGCCGCGGTACCGGCGCGACGACCAGTTCTACGTGATCGTCGACGTGAGCGACCCGACGAAGCCGGTGGAGGCGGGCCGCTGGTGGGTGCCCGGCGCGATGGAGGACGACGCCGAGCCGGAGCTCGAGCGGCACGAGCCGGACATGGGCTACGGCGCGCACAACACGAACGTCTATCCCGAGCGCCCGGACCGCGCCTACTGCTGCTTCAAGGACGCGGGCGTGGTGATCCTCGACATCTCGGACGTCGCTCACCCGAAGCAGGTGAGCCGCGTGGACTACCACCCGCCGATGCCGGCCCCCGCCTTCACGCACACGGCGCTCCCGCTGTTCAAGCGCGGCCTGATGATCGTGACGGACGAGTCGGTGCGCCAGGGCGGCGAGGACTGGCCGAAGCTGACGTGGGTGATGGACATGAGCACCGAGACGAACCCGGTGATCCTGAGCACGCTGCCCATGCCGCCGCTGGAGGAGCTCAAGGCCCGGCCGGGGCGCTTCGGGGCGCACAACATCCACGAGAACCAGCCCGCGGAGACGTCGTTCGTCTCGGAGGAGCTCATCTTCGGCACCTACTTCAACGCGGGCATGCGGGTCCACGACATCTCGAACCCCTTCCAGCCGGTCGAGGTCGCGCACTTCGTGCCGGAGCTCGCCGAGGGCTCCAAGATCGAGGACCACTACGCCGACGCGCTCGAAGGCATGAACATCAACGACGTGTACGTGGACGAGAACCGCATCGTGTATACGGTCGACCGTCAGCGTGGCGGGCTCTACATCTTGGAGCTGACGATCTAGCGCTAATCCCTGTCATTCTGAGTCCTTCGCTGGAAGGACGAAGAATCTCGTAGCTGGGCGTTGCTTGAACATCCAGGGTCGGGACGAGACCCTTCGCTGCGCTCAGGGTGACAAATAGGTGACAGAGACCCTCGGTGTGCTCAGCGGTGACAATGAGGTGAATCGGAGCGCGATGCCATGAAAGCCGCCGTCCTCCGCGAGACCAACAAGCCGATGTCGATCGAGGACGTCACCCTCGACCCGCCCAAGGCCGACGAGGTGCACGTCAAGATCGCGGCCGCGGGCGTCTGCCGCAGCGACCTCCACTTCATGAAGGGCGAGGCGGTCCTGCGGCTCCCCGCGGTGCTCGGCCACGAGGGGTCGGCCGTCGTCCTCGACGTCGGCGAGCGCGTGACGAGCGTTGCGCCCGGCGACCACGTGATCCTGTCGTTCGTGCCGTGGTGCGGGCGGTGCCGGTACTGCCTCGCGGGGCGCTCGAACCTGTGCGACCTGCACGGCTCGACGATCGGCACGATGCTCGACGGCACGCGGCGGCTCCACGCGGGCGGCGAGGAGCTCTCGCCCATGGGCAAGGTGGCCTGCTTCGCCGAGGAGGCGGTCGTCCCCGAGACCGGTTGCGTGAAGATCGACCCCGGCTTCCCCATGCCGCAGGCGGCGCTCATCGGGTGCAGCGTCACCACCGGCGTCGGCTCGGTCATCTTCAACGCGCGCGTCGAGCCGGGGAGCGCCGTCGCCGTCATCGGCTGCGGCGGCGTGGGCCTGAACGCACTGCAGGGGGCGCGCGCCGCGGGGGCCACGACGATCAT
>JACZSI010000007.1 GCA_022574265.1 Chloroflexota bacterium
GAAGGGCTTCGGTAGCAAAGAGAAGCGGCCGACCCGGAGCGCCTCCGCCATGAGCTCGGAGTCGGGATAGGCCGTGCTGATGACCACGTTCGCGCCGGGGTCGATGCGCCGGATACGACTGAACGTTTCCGCACCGCTCATGCCGGGCATCGAGAGGTCCAGGAAGATGAGGTCGAACTGCTCTTCGGCGACGCGGGCCAATGCCTCCGAGCCACTGCTGGCGACGACGCACCGCCACCCGTGTCGCGCGATCGCCCGCGACATGAAGGCCCGCGTGGTCTGCTCGTCATCGACGACGAGCGCGGATTGGCGGGCTTCCCGCGGCAGGGAGGCGAAGGTGCCCTCGCCCACGCGACGGTCGACGTACCCCTCTTCCGTCAGTACGTCGAGCGCCTTCTTGAGCGTCGTGAACGCGACCCCGTGCTCGCGGGCGAGCTCGTGCTGTGGGGGCAGCTGCTGCCCTGGCTGGTAGTGGCCACTGACGATCTGCGACCGGATGGCGTCCGCGACGCGTACGTAGCGGTAGACCGCCCGGGAGTGGTTCTGAGAAACCATAGCGGTATACCGATATCACGGTAATACCCTTGTGTCAACAGGGCATATCCCGGCTCTCGGTCTACCGGCGCGCCACGCGCTCGGGAGCGGACTCAGGCGGATGGTAGACTGCGGCGGCGCGCCTGACGCGCAGCCCTGTTGGCCCGTTGGAGGAGTGTCCACGCAGTGAATCCCGATGGAGATGCGCCGCCAGCCGCAGGGGTCTCGATCCCTCGGACCGACGGCTACGAAAAGGTCACGGGAGCGGCGGAATATGCCGCCGACGTGCGGCCGCCCGGCCGCTGGCTGTGGGCCAAGGTGCTGCGCTCTCCGCTGCCGCATGCGCGGATCGTTCGCATCGACGTCACGCGAGCCCGCGCACAGCCTGGGGTCCACGCGGTGCTGACGGGCGCCGACGTCGCCGGGCACCTCCTGGGCCGGCGGATCAAGGACGCGCCGGTGCTCGCGCACGACGTGGTGCGCTTCGTCGGCGACCCCGTGGCCGCCGTTGCCGCGGACGACGAGGAGACGGCCGAGCGCGCGGCGGCGCTGATCGACGTGACGTACGAGGAGCTGCCGGCCGTCTACGACCCGCTGGAGGCGATGGGGCCGGGCGCGCCGCTGGTCCACCCCGGCGTGGCCGCCTACGAGGGGTTGCCGCACCCGCTGGACGGACCGACCAACCGCTTCGTGCGCAACGAGTGGGGCGTCGGAGACGTCGATGCCGGCCTCGCGGCGGCGGACGTGGTCGTCGAGAACACGTTCACGACCGCGCAGATGCACCAGGCGTACATGGAGCCCAACTCCTGCTTGGTCGCCCTCGACGATGAGGAGCGCGTGCAGGTGTGGGCGTCGAGCAAGATACCGTATGCGGCCAAGAGCCACGCCGCGTATGGCATCGGCATCCCGCCGGAGCGCATCCGGCTGCTGCCGGTGACGATCGGCGGCGACTTCGGGGCGAAGGGCCAGGCCCGGTACGTGCCGCTGTGCTACTTCCTGGCCGAAGCCTCAGGGCGGGCCGTCCGCATGGTCTCGGACTACACCGAGGAGTTCATGGCCGCGAACCCGCGCCACCCCGCCGTGCTGCGCGTGCGCACGGGCGTGATGCGCGACGGCACGATCGTGGCGCACGAGGCCGACATCGTCTTCGACAGCGGCGCGTATGCGGGCTTCCTGCCCGGCGGCTTCCTGCCCGGCGCGCGGGCCGCCACGGGCCCGTACCGCATCCCGAACGCGCGCATCACGGCGTCGCACGTCTACACGAACAACGTGCCGCGAGGGTACATGCGTGGGCCGGGGAGGGTCCAGGCGGTCTTCTCGATCGAGAGCCAGATGGACTGCGTGGCCGAGGCCATCGGCATGGACCCGCTGGAGCTGCGGGCCAAGAACCTCGTGCGCGACGGGGACGCCACCGGCGTCGGCGACCGCTTCCACCACGTGCGCGGCGTCGAGACGCTCGAGGCGGCGGCAGCGGCTGCGGACTACGGCGCGCGAAAAGCGCCGCACGTCGGGCGCGGCATCGCGCTCACGAAGCAGGAGGCGGGCGGCGGCATCGCGCATGCGAGCGTGACGTTGGGCCCGGACGGCTCGGTCGTGCTCAGCACGCCGATCTTCGAGCAGGGGAGCGGGACGTACACGCTGCTCCGCCAGGTCGTCGCGGAGGCTCTCGGTCTCGCGCCGGAGCGCGTGCGGGTCGAGGTGTGGGACACCGACGCCGTCGAGAACGACACGGGTATCTCCGGCGACCGGGGCACGCGGCTCGGGACCCAGGCGGCTCACGGAGCGTCGGAGGCGGCCAAGCGCGAGGTGTACAAGCTCGCGGCCGAGCTGCTGGGGTGGCCGGAGGAGCGGCTGCGCGTGGCGGGAGACGACGTGGTGCGCGACGATACCGGCGAGCGCCACCCATGGGCTTCGCTGCTGTCGCGCACGGGCCAGCCGGCGGTGGGGACCGCCGACATCGAGGACGAGGTGGACTCCGGTCTCACGGCGTTCACCGTCCAGATCGCCGAGGTCTCGGTCGACGTGGAGACGGGGCGGGTGCGGCTGCTCCGGCTGACCTCGGCCCACGACACGGGGCGGATCATGAACCCGCAGGGCCACCAGGGCCAGATCGACGGCGGCGTCGTCCAGGGCGTCGGCTACGGGATGATGGAGGAGCTGCACAGCGAGAACGGCCGCGTCTCCGACCTCTCCTTCGCCGACTACAAGGTGCCGACCATCGCCGACATCCCGGAGCTCACGACGGTGCTCCTGGAGCCGGGGACGGGCTTCGGGCCGCTGAACGTGAAAAGCATCGGCGAGACGGCGAACGGACCGACCGCCGCGGCGATAGCGAACGCGGTTTTCGACGCCGTGGGCGTCCGCGTCCGCGACCTGCCGGTGACGGCGGAGCGCGTGCGCCAGGCGCTGGAGGCATCCACGGCTAGCCGCTCATGACGACCCCCCGAGAGCCGCAGCGCGGCGGTGAGCCACCGGCGGAGGTAGTTGCTCCCAAGCGGGACTTGGTCAACCTCTTCCTGACGCTGCACCTCCCGGCCATCTCCATCGGCCTGGGGATGGGCCTGACGGCCGTCGTGCTGCCGGACCTCACGAAGTCCCTTGGCGAGGGCGTCGGCGCGGCCATCGGCGTGTTCGTCGTCTACCAGGCCGGCACCGTCGTGGCTCCGCTGCCCACGGGGTACCTGATCGACCGCATCGGCCGGCGTCCGCTGCTGCTCGCGGGCCCCGTGATCGTCGCGATCTCGTCGTTCCTGATCGCCTGGGTGGCGGCGAACGACGGGTCGATCGCCGAGTTCTTGGTGTACCGGTTCATCGGGGGCATCGGCGAGCAGATGTGGATGCTCAGCCGCATCACCGTCATCGCGGACACGGCGCCACGGTCCCAGCGCGGCCGCCAGATCACCAGCATGTTCGGCGTGCAGCAGTTCGGGGCGCTGGCTGGCCCGATATTGGGCGGTGTGACGGCGGTTACGATCGGGCTGTGGGCGCCTTTCGTGCTGCACGGCGTGATCGTGCTCGCGGCGATGGTCCCGAGCTTCCTGCTGCAGCGCGAGACCGCCCCGCCACGGCGCCCGCCGGGCGGTGAGGAGCCGCCGGCGTCCTCTTGGCGTGAGCTGCTCGTCCACCCGATCCCCGTGGTGTTCCTCGTGCAGTTCTTGGCCAACGTCACCCGTGGCGGGGTGTTCGGCGGCGGCGTGATCCTGATCTACGGGTCGTTCGCCTACGGCCTCAGCGCCCTGGAGCTGGGGTCGCTGCGGAGCCTGATGGCCGTGATCGGCATCCCGATGACGTTCACGGCCGGCTTCATCATGGACCGCTACGGCCGGAAGGTCACGATCGTCCCCGGCCTGGCGCTCTCCGGGCTCGCGATGCTGTATCTCGCCTTCACGTGGTACGGGGACCTCAGCGTTGGGTACTTCATCGGGGGCTTCGTCGGCATCCACATGGCGGTCAACATCATCTCGGGCAACATGCAGACGCTCGGCACGGACGTCGCGCCGCCGTCGGCGCGGGGCCGGTTCTTCGGCTTCTCAAGGCTGATCGCGCAGACCGGTTCTTTCGCGAGCCCGGGTACCTTCTGGATCAGCACGACGTTCCTGCCACTCGCGGCGAGCTACGCGGTGGCCTTTTCGTTCTTTGCCGCGACTGCGCTCTCGGCATCGCTGATCGTGGCCGTCTTCATCAAGGAGACGCTGCACCGGCCAGCGCGCGGGGAGTAGTACTCCCATGGACGGGGTCGTGGTCAGGCTGAGCGCGAGCGAGGAGGACGCCGCGGGCCTTCGCGCGCTCCGGTTCGAGGTGTTCGTGGACGAGCAGGGCGTCCCGGCGGACGAGGAGCTCGACTCCGACGACGATGCCGCTGTCCACGCCGTGGCGGTGCAGCGCGGCGTGGTCGTCGGCACGGGCCGGCTCGTGCTCGTGAGTGCGCTCGAGGCCCGCGTCGGACGCATGGCGGTCAGCGCCACGGTCCGCGGGCAGGGCGTCGGCGGCGCGCTGCTGCGCTTCCTGGAGACGGAGGCCCGGAGCCGCGGCATCGCCCGCATCGTCCTGCACGCGCAGGCCCACGCTCAGAGCTTCTACGACAAGCACGGCTACGCCGCGGAGGGAGGGCCGTTCACGGAGGCGGGTATCGAGCACATCTCGATGGCCAAAACGCTTCGGTGATGCGCGTGCCTGCAGCCCCGGAGACGTGGCCGTGGCCTGCGTCCGGTTGACGGTGACCCGGCGTTCTGATATAGAAATCCAACCTACGAACGCGCTGCCGTTGGGAGCTGCTCCGACATGACTTCCCGAACGTCGATACCGGGAGCGCTTCGGCTAACTGCACTGGTAGTCGTCCTCGCCCTGGTGCTCGCCGCATGCGGCGGAGACCCAACCCCGACTCCACTGCCCACCTCTACACCGACGCCGCCGCAGCAGGCGGGGGCGACGGCGGAGCCGACCGCGACGCCGGATGCAGCAGCGCTCTTCCAGGTGGAGTGGGACGCGCTCATCGCCGCCGCCCAGGACGAGGGCGAGGTGGTGCTGGTGTTCGGCGGCTCGGCGGGCCGCAACTATCGCCCGGTGGCCAAGTTCTGGGAGGAGAAGTTCGGCGTCAAGGCCATCGTCTCGACGGGCAGTGGCAGCGAGCAGGGCGAGCGGATCCTCGCCGAGCAGCGGGTTGGCCAGTACGAAGTCGACATCATGATGATCGGTGCGACCACGGGCAGCATACGGCTGATCCCTGCGGGGGCCGTGGAGCCCGTCGCGGACCTCTTCATCCACCCAGAAGTGCTCGACCAGTCGCTCTGGTTCCAGGGCAGGCACTGGTACGCCGACACGGAGCAGTCGCTCATGTTCACGCTCTCGGCGGGTGCCGAGCCGCAGAACATGGGGATGCGCTATAACACCGACCTGGTGAGCCAGGAAGACGTCGACGCCATGACCACCGTGTTCGACTACCTGGACCCGAAGTGGGCGGGGAAGATCGTGGCTCTCGTGCCGCTGGCGGGCGGGGCTGCGGGGACGCTGTTCGTGGCGTATCTCCACCCGGAGATCGGTCAGGACTGGATCACCGCGTTCATGGCCCCCGAGTTCGGCGTGACGTTCCTCGAGGACTTCCGCTTCATCACGGACGGTATCGCTCGTGGCAAGTACCACTTCGGTATCGCCATCGGCTCGGCCGGGCGGGACGTCGATGCGCTCGAGGCGGCCGGCGCCCCAGTGAAACGGCTCGTGAAGGAGTTCAAGGAGGGCGGCGTCCTCGGCGGGACGGGAAGCAGCAACACGATGATGATCCCGCCGAACCGGCCCCATCCCAACGCCGCCAAGCTCTGGGTCAACTGGTTCCTGAGCAAGGAAGGCGCCACCGTCATGCACGAGCTGTCCGAGGGGGCCGTGGATCCGACCCTCCGGCTCGACGTGACCTCGTGGGGCAAGACGGACGAGTTCGCCCGCCGGATCGAGGGGAAGGATTATTTCTTCTTCGGGTCCGACCCCCAGTACACGGTCAGGCGAGAGGAAGGGTTCGCGTTCCTCCGATCCACATATGCGGCTACCCGCTGACGATCAACGGAGTGGCCGATGCGAGCCGCGGTGCCCCAAGGGGCGTAGTTCAGTGGTAAGGTACCGTGCACGAATGGAGGGGGAACGGCCATGAGCAAGACATACAAGCGCGCAGGAAGCGTCGTCATGCTGGCGCTGATCGGGTCTGTGATGATGCTGGTCTTGGCCGCGTGCGGCCAGGAGGACCCGACGGCCACGCCAGTGCCGACGGCGACGTCAACGCCGGTGCCGGGCGCGCCGACACCCGAGCCGACGCCCACGCCTTCCGCGGCGGAGCTCTTCCAGGTCGAGTGGGACGCGCTCATCGCGGCCGCTCAGGCGGAGGGCCAGGTGATCATCGTGATGGGCGGGTCATCGGGGCGGAACTACCGTCCCGTGGCGGAGTTCTTCCAAGAGAAGTTCGGCGTCGAGGCGGTCGTCTCCACGGGCAGCGGCACCGAGCAAGCGAACCGCGTGCTGGCCGAGCGCCAAGCGGGGTCGTTCCAGGTGGACGTGATGTTCGTTGGCCCGACCTCAGCCAACACCAGGCTCATCCCCGCGAACGCATTGGACCCCATGGAGGAGCAGTTCATCCACCCGGAGGTGCTAGACAAATCGCTGTGGTTCGGGGGCAAGTACTGGTGGGCGGACGTCGAGCAGAAGTACGTGTTCACGATGTCTGCCGACGCAGGACCGATCCAATTGATGCGGTACAACACCGACCTGATGACCCAGGAGGACCTGGACAGCATCAACTCGGTGTGGGACTACGTGGACCTGAAGTGGGCCGGCAAGATCGTATCGCTCTCGCCGCTGACCGGAGGCGCCGGTGGTACCTACTACGAGGCATACGTCCACCCGGAGATCGGCAGGGAGTGGGTGGACGCATTCGTCGACCCGGCCCTCGACGTAACGTTCGTGGACGACTTCCGGTTCATCGTGGACGGCGTCGCTAAGGGCCAGTTCCACTTCGGCATCGCCATCGGCTCGGCAGGCCGCGACCTCGACGCGCTGTCACAGCTCGGAGCGCCGGTCGACCAGTTCCCGTGCAACAACGCCGGCGGGTGCGTCAAGGAGTTCAAAGAGGGCGGCGTCATGGGCGGCACCGGCAGCCAGAACAACTTCATGATCCCCACGAACCGGCCGAACCCGAGCGCCGCGAAGCTCTTCGTGAACTGGATGCTCTCACAGGAAGGCCAGACGATCATGCACACGCTGGCCGAGCAGGACCCGGACCAGTCGCTCCGCACCGACGTCACCGACCTCGGCAGGACCCTCGAGTTCGAGCGCAGGGACCCGAACAGGGAATACTTCTTCTTCAGTTCCGACCCGGGCTTCACAGAGCTGCGGGCAGAGGCACTCCAGTACGCGAAGGACGCGTACAACGCGGTTCGATAGGGCCCGCGCCGGCAGAGGGTGCGGGAATCGGGAGCAAGGGGTAGTCCGATGAACGTGACGCAGGCGCCACGAGCAGTGAGGCGACGGGCGTCCCTCAAGAAGCCCAGCTCGGGTACGTTCGTGATGGCGCTCTTGCTCATCGTGCTGGGCTTCTACCTGATCTGGCCGGTCATCCTGTTGATGATCAACAGCCTCGACACGCGGCCGGACTGGTTCGTCGGCACGCGGGAGTGGGGGCTGGACAACTGGCGGAATGCATGGTCGGAGCCCGGCCTCCTGCAGTCGCTGGCCAACAGCTTGATGATCTGGTGGCTGACGGTCGCCATCAGCTTCCCGATAGCGGTGCTCATCGCCTGGGTGCTGGCCAGGACGAAGATACCGTGGAGCCACGGCCTGGAGTTCATGTTCTGGATCTCCTACATGATGCCGGGCATCTCCACGGTGCTGGCCTGGATCATGCTCATGGACCCGAGCTTCGGCCTCTTCAACGTCGCCCTGACGCAGCTGCCGTTCATCGATGAGGGGCCGTTCAACATCTTCAGCATCCAGGGCATCGTCTGGACCCACATCATGGCCAACGGCGTCTCCGTGAAGGTGATGCTGATGACGCCGGCCTTCCGCAACATGGACGCGAGCATGGAGGAGGCTGCGCGCGTGAGCGGAGCCTCGACCATGCGCACGATGCTCCGGGTCACGCTGCCGTTGATGATCTCGCCGATGGTCCTCGTGTTCGCGCTCCAGCTCCTGCGGATCTTCCAGTCCTTCGAGACGGAGCTGCTGCTCGGAGGCCCCATCGGGTTCTTCGTGTACTCCACGAAGATCTTTGAGATGGTGCGGCAGAGCGACATACCGAACTATGGCGGCGCGACCGTGCTGGCGTCGATCACGCTGCTCCTCATCGCCATCATCATCCCGCTGCAGCGGTGGATCATCTCCCGCAAGCGGTACACCACGGTGACGGGCAGTTTCAAGCCGGGGCTGATCAGCCTTGGGAAGTGGAACGGGCTCGTATTCGGCTCCATCCTGGGCCTGTTGGTGCTCCTGACCATCGGGCCGGCGATCGCGCTCGTGGTGGGCAGCTTCATGACGCGCGTCGGTTACTTCAACCTCAATACCGTGTGGACCTTTGCCCACTGGGAGTACGTGCTCAGCGACAACCTCTTCTTCATCGCGGTACGGACCACGCTGGCGCTCGCCATCACGTCGGCCATATTGAGCCCGCTGCTGTTCTCGGTCATCGCCTACATCCTGGTGCGCACGCGTCTGAGCGGACGGTGGGTGCTCGACCTCATCATCTGGGGCTCCGGGGCGATACCGGGGATCCTGTCCAGCTTGGGCTTGCTGTGGCTGTTCCTCGGCCCCTTCCCGTTCCCTGGCCTGGAGGGCTTCAAGCCGTTGTTCTTCCTCTATGGCACGCTGTGGGCGCTGCTGCTGGTCGTCATCATCCAGGGCAACACAACCGGCACCAACATCATGAAGGGCGTCTTCGTGCAGATCGGCGCCGACATGGAGGAGGCCGCCCGTGTCGCCGGCGCCGGCTGGATCCGGACGTATTTCACCATCTGGATACCGCTGCTCATGCCGAGCCTGATCCTGCTGATGACCTTGAACTTCACGGTCGCGGCAGGCACGGTGAGCAGCATCATCCTCATCGCCGACCGCGGCACGATGACGCTGTCCCTGCTGGCGCTCGAGTACGCCGACCCCGGCATCGGACGGCGCGAGGAGGCGAGCATCGTCGGCCTGTTCATCATGGCGATGACCGTTGGCCTCGCGAGCACGGCCCGCGCCTTCGGACTGAAGCTCGGCATCCGGCACGACGTGCGCGCGACAGCCGAACGTGCCGCGAAGCGCGAGGACGCTGCCTCGGCTCCCGCATCGGGCAAGACCAGCGCTCCCGGCGCTCCGGCGCCGTAACCGGCCCTGACCAGGAGGTGGTCCGGTGCTCACCCAGGAAGAGAACGATCTCCTGACGCAGGTCGGCCCCGGCACGCCGGGCGGCGAGCTGCTGCGGCGCTACTGGCACCCCGTGGCCGTCTCCGCTGAGCTCACCCACGAGCACCCCACCCGCTTCGTCCGCATCTTGGGCGAGGACCTCGTGCTGTTCAAGGACAAGTCCGGCCGCGTCGGGCTCTTGGCCGACCACTGCTCGCACCGCGGGGCGTCGCTGCTCTACGGGCGGGTCGAGGAGCGCGGCATCTCGTGCGCTTACCACGGGTGGTTGTACGACTGCGAGGGCAACATCCTCGAGACGCCGCCCGAGCGCAACGACGCCATCATGCGAAGCGTCAAGCACACCGCATACCCGGTCCGGAAGTTCATCGGGCTGTACTGGGCGTATCTGGGGCCTTCCCCGATGCCGGTGATACCGCCCTACGACATCTGGGTGCGAAAAGACGGAACGCGCAAGATCACCGTGCGCCCGGTGCTCGACTGCAACTGGTTCCAGCCGATGGAGAACTCGGCCGACTCGCCGCACCTCGAGATCCTGCACCAGGCCGTCAGCGGCCGCGAGGCGCCCGCGAACACGACGCGCGGGTTCATCGACGACGTGGAGAGCTACGACTACCACGTCGAGGAGTGGGGCGCGCTCATCAAGACGCGCGTGTACAAGAACGGCGAGGTGGACCACCACCCGCTGATCTTCCCCAACGTGCTGCGCGTCGGGAACCGGACGCAGATCCGCGTGCCCATCGACGACACGCACACGTGGCACGTCGTGGTCGCGTTCACGCCGACCGAAGACGGGAGCATCGTCGAGGACGTCGAGGACCTGCCGTTCAGCTACGACCCCCCGTACAAGGACCCGCCGGACGCGCGGTACCCGTCGGCCCGTAACAAGATGGACACGGTGCCGCAGCAGGACTACATGGTGTGGGAGACGCAGGGGGCGGTCGCCAACCGCACCGCCGAGCACCTGAGCTTCGGCGACCGCGGCGTCGTGCTGCTCCGCAACGTGCTGCGCGAGAACATCGAGCGCGTGCAAGCGGGGCTGGACCCGCTCGGCCTCGTGCGCGACCCGGACCTGGCGATGATCGACACGAACCTCGATGAGTCGATCGAGATGGAGCGTCGCGGGAGGCCCGTGGGGAGCCGCGCGGGCCGGGCCGCCAACACGCGTGACACCTAGCGCACCGCTAGCTCAGCGCCGGCAAGCGGAGGGTCAGGTCGGCCCAGCCCTCGGCTGCGATGCAGTCCTTGGAACAGGTGGAGTGAGGAGGGAGCCATGGCGAACTACATCCTGCTCATGACACTGACCCCGGAAGGGCGCGAGAAGGCGCTTGCGGACCCGGAGCGCGTGGTGCGGGCCGGGCATGAGACGCGCGTCGAGGGCGTGCAGGGGCTCGGACTCTACGGCGTGCTAGGTCCCTACGACTTCATCGGCATCGTCGAGGCGCCCGACAACGACGCGGCCGCGCGCTACTCCATGCAGCTGGGGGTGAAGGCGATGGTGCACATCACCACGCTGCCGGCCGTTCCGGTGGCGCTGCTCCAGGACAAGAGCGGCGGCGACGACACCATCCTCACGACCGGCGCGGAGGCGGGGCCCGGCGACCGAGGCGACCCCGTCGCCTGAGGCCGAGCCGGCCCCCTCACCCCAGCGCTCTCCCCTGGTGGGGGCGAGGGAGCTCGAGCAGCACACCGCGTCTCAGCTCAGACGACATCTTGCCGCTTGCTTTTTAGGCGCCGCCGTCGAGAATGCGCGGGCGTGGGACCCGACGTTCAGCCTTAGGAGGCGCACCCATGGGACGAGAGATCGACGAGGTCAAGTACGAGGTGGCGATCGCGACGCGGATACTCGCGGCCACCGGGCTCGCCACCGGCGTGACGGCGGGGCTGGGGCACGTGAGCATGCGCGTCCCCAACGAGCCCGACAAGTTCGTGGTGAAGGGCAGGGGATACGAGATCGACTCGCTCGCGGAGATGCAGTACGACGACATGATCCTGTGCGACATGGAGGGCTACAAGATCGACGGCCCGGCGCGCAGCACGCAGTGCTCGGAGGTCAAGATCCACGCATGCATCCTGCGGGAGCGCCCCGACGTGATGTCGGTGGTGCACGTGCACCCGCGCAACGTGATCCTGATGACGGTGCTGGAAGAGACCCTCGTCCCGATGTGCCAGGAGGGGGCGGACCTGGTGCGCACGCCGCTGCCGCTCTACCCGCACACGCGGACGGTGTGGAGCGAGGAGGAGGGCATGGAGCTCGTCGAGGTCCTCGGCGACGCCAAGGCGGTGCTGATGCAGGGCCACGGCGCCACGATGACCGGACGGAGCACGTCGGACGCGGTCATCAGCATGCTCCAGCTCGAGGAGCAGGCGCGCATGAACCGTTGGGCGGTCGCGGCGGCGGGCTCGGACCACAAGCGCATCTCCGATGCCTTCCTCGACGAGGCGACGAACCGGCCACGGCAGGACGAGTACCCGCACTTCAAGGAGCTGATGATCCGCATCGGCGGGAACCCGCCGCGCAACGGCACGTGGAACTCCTACCGCAAGCAGGTGTCGGCGGACATGGTCAAGCCGTAGAGAGCCTGTCCGCCGTAGGGGCGCACGGCGTGCGCCCTAGCTCCATGGATACGCACAGGTGCCGCATTGCGCGGACAGGGCCGTGGTGCTACCCTGGCGCGTGACGTGAGCACGCTTGTCTGCATGAACTGCGCTTGTAGTTGGCTATAGGGCCAGCCGCGTAACCGCACGCCCCGAGAACGCTGCGCCCTTTCCACCGATGAAGAGGCGCAGTATTTTTTTACCCGCGAGCGGACTGGATGGGAAAAGCGAGGACCCGATGACGACGACCAAGAGCCCGGTGATCCGGGGACTGCAGACCAGGGAAGAGAAGCTCAAGTTGGACTACGGCAAGTCCATCCTGCCGTACGTTCCCTCTGAGGTCGACGACTTCGAGACCGAGGCGATCCGGTACCTGAAGGGCGAGTGGGAGTCGGAGGACCTGTTCACGATGTACCGGCTGATCCGCGGCGTCTACGGGCAGCGCCAGGCCGACGTGAACATGATGCGCGTCAAGATACCCTCGGGCGCGATGACGGCGGACCAGCTCGATGCATTCGGGGAGGTCGTCGCCAACTACGTGCCGCTCAAGAAGGGGCACATCACGACGCGCGAGAACATACAGATCCACTTCCTGAAGATCGCCGACACGGCGGCGGTCATGCGCATCCTGGGCGCCGCCGGGCTGACCTCGCGCGAGGCGTGCGGCAACACGATCCGCAACGTCGCGGGCGACCCGCTCTCCGGCGTGGCGCCGGACGAGCCCTTCTACGTCGGCCCGTACCTCGCGGCGTACACGCGCTGGTTCATCCGCCACCCGATGACGCAGGCGCTGCCGCGCAAGTTCAAGACCGCGTTCACGAGCGGCTCGATCGACACGGTCGTCGCCGACATCCACGACCTCGCGTTCCTGCCGCGCGTCCGCACGAGCAAGGACGGCATCGAGGAGCGCGGCTTCGAGATGCGCGTCGGCGGCGGCACGTCCATCATGCCGCGCATCGCCTGGACGCTGTACGACTTCGTGCCGGTCAGCGAGTACCTGCGGGTCTCCGAGGCGGTGATCCGGGTCTTCCACGGTACGGAGGAGCTGCGGAAGAACAGGATGCGCGCGCGGATCAAGTTCCACGTGGACAAGGTCGGCATCGATGTCTTCCGGGCCGAGGTGGAGGCGGAGCTCGAGGGGGATTGGGCGAAGGAGGACTTCGACCCGACGCCCCTCATGGAGCTTCCGCCGGAGCTCGACGAGGACCCGCCGCCGCTCGTGCCGGTGCCCGACGTCGAGGAGAGCGAGGCGTTCGTGGCCTGGAAGGCGTCGAACGTCTTCCCGCAGTCCCAGGAGGGGTACAACTGCGTGTTCGTCACGCTGCCACTCGGCGACATCCAAGCCGACCAGTTCGGGCCGCTGGCGGACATCGCCCGCAACTACGCCGGCGGGCGGCTGCGGACCACGGCCGAGCAGAACCTGCTCTACCGCTGGGTTCCCGAGGGCCACCTGCACGCCGTCTGGGAGGCGCTGGAGACGATCGGCCTCTCGGAGGACGGCGCGAACCAGATCACCGACGTGGTCGCCTGCCCGGGCACCGACAGCTGCAAGATGGGCATCACCTCCTCGATGGGCGTATCGATCGCGCTGCGGAAGTCGATCCGCGAGTTCGGCACCAGCGACCCGCTGATCCGGGAGCTGCACGTCAAGGTCAGCGGCTGCCCGAACGGCTGCTCGCGCCACCACATCGCGAACATCGGGTTCCAGGGCGCCGTCACCAAGGGCGACGGCAACCACGTGCCCGCGTACGAGGTCTTCCTGGCGGGCAACTACGGCAACGCGGACGACGTGCGCTTCGGCCACCGGGTGAAGGCGAAGGTTCCGGCGAAGCGGCTGCCCGAGTTCATGACGGACATGCTGACGTACTACCAGGGCGAGCGCACGGACGGCGAGCGGTTCAACGACTTCGTGGACCGCGTCGGCACCACGCCCTTCGAGGAGCTGGCCCAGAAGTACCGCGAGGTCGGCCAGCTGAATAAGGCGAACCTCAGCACCTACATGGACTGGGGCAAGACCGTGATCTTCAAGCTGGAGCGCGGGGAGGGCGAGTGCGCGATCTGATGCACCGCACCGGCTACGAGATGTGCGCTTGTCCATGTACATGGCCTGATCGGGGGCATCCACCCGGTGCTGCCCCGTCGCGCGCCCCGCGCGACGGCCGGTAGCTCCGGGCCACACGAGGAGAGCCAAGCCCCCGCCACACCGTGACGGGGGCTCATTTTGTTGGGGGAGGGACACATGGCACCAGCATCGCCCGCACCGGCCGTGCTCGAGGAGATCGAAGCGGCCGCGGCGGCACTCAACGGCGCAGCGCCCGAGGACGTCCTGCGCTGGGCGTCCGAGCGCTACGGCGAGGGCCTGACGTTGGCGTGCAGCTTCGGCGGGACCTCAGGCATGGCGCTGGTCGACATGGTCTCGAAGCTGGGGCTGGACATCGAGGTCTTCTACCTGGACACGCAGTTCCTCTTCCCCGAGACGTACGCGCTCGTCGGCGAGGTGGAGCGCCGCTACGGCATCAAGCCGGTGGCGTACCGGCCGTCGCTGTCGCCGGAGGCGCAGGCCGAGGAGTTCGGCGAGGCGCTGTGGAGCACCGCGCCGGACATGTGCTGCACGCTGCGCAAGGTCCAGCCGAACTACCGGGCGCTCGCGGGCAAGGGCGCTTGGGTCACGGGGCTGCGGCGGGACCAGTCGTCCGACCGGCGCACCGTGCGAGCGGTCGAATGGGACTGGAAGTTCGGGCTGGGCAAGATCAGCCCGCTCGCCGCATGGACCGAGGACCAGGTGTTCGACTACATCCAGGAGCACGACGTGCCCTACAACGCCCTGCACGACCAGGGCTATCCGAGCATCGGGTGCACGCACTGCACGCGGGCCGTCGCACCGGGGGAGGACCCGCGCGCCGGGCGATGGGCCGGCTTCAGCAAGACGGAGTGCGGGCTGCACCTGAGCCCCAGCGCGTCCCAGTGGCGGTCGTGAGCGATGGCCGATAACGCTCCGTTCGTGCTCGCCGTCGTGGTCGTCTGGGGCCTCGTGGCCGCGGGGTTGCTCGAAGCGCCCGTGCGGGGCTGGTGGCGCCGCCGCGCGTCGGGCCGCCAGGCCCGTTAGGAGCGCCCCGTGGCCATCTCGCGCACGCGCGCCCAGGACTACGCCGAGTCGCTGCTGAACCGGCCGCGGGGCGAGACGCCGGTCACGCTGCGGCGGTTCCGCAGCGGCTGCACGCTCTTCTACGGCCGCCGCGCGCTCACGAAGACGCATGCCTCCGCCGTGGGCGAGCTCCAGGCCGAGTTCATGGCGCAGGCGCTCGGGCTCGAGGTGCCCGCGGTCGGCGAGAGCGCATCCACGCGCATCGCGACCGGTGCGCTCTACCGCGCCATCGCCATCTCATCGCTGGACCTGCGCCGGCCCGAGGCGCGCGTGCTGCTGGGCGAGCTGCTGAGGACGGCGGCGATGCAGCGTGGCGGGTTCGAGACGCTCGACGTGTAGGGGCGCGCCCGCGCTCGCCGCGCCTACTCCGACGCCGTCACGACCTGCGCAGGCCGCCTTCGCGTCGAGACCGCCAGGAACGCCGCCGCCCCGACCCACAGGCCCACGATGATCCACAGGGCCAGCCCGTAGCTGTCGGTTCGCTCGAACAGGAACCCGGCCAGGATGGGCGCTCCCGTCGTCCCGCCGATCGATCCGGCCATGACGGAGCCGCGGATGGTGGAGTACGCGCGCCGGCCGAATGCGCGGCCCACCGACGCCCACAGCAGCGAGTACAGGCTGTAGCTGGCCGAGACCAGCACGGCTCCCGCCCAGATGGCCGCGGTCTGCTCGGCGACGTTGATCACGAGGACGCCGAACCCGGCCGTCAGCGCCACGATGCCCGCGACGAGCGACGGGCTGAAGCGGTCGGCGAGCCGCCCCGCAACCAGCGCTACGGATGCTCCGAACGCCGTCGAAACGGTGAGGATGAAGGCCGCCGTGACGGCGTCGATGCCCTTCCAGTCCATGATGGGCACGAAGTGGATGCCGAGACCCGCGGTCGCACCGCCGAAGCAGAAGGCGGCGCCGGTGATGAGCCAGAAGGTGGGCGTGCGCATGGCGGCCCGCGCGCTCAAGCCCCCGTCGTGCGCCGCGGGGTGCGCGCCAGCTGCCGGGGCGGGAGCGCCGTCGGGCAGCAGCCCCATCTCCTCCGGCGTATCGCGGGAGGCCCACGTGGCGGGGAAGCCCAGCAGCAGTACCGCCGCGGCCGCCGCGAAGGCGGCCACGCGCCAGTCCCACGCGTTGATGATGAGCGCGAGCGCGGGCACGAGCACCAGGACGCCCAGTCCCGAGCCGACCTGCATGGTGGTCATGGCGGTCGCCTTGAGGCGGTCGAACCAGTTGTTGATGAGCCCCGAGGAGCCGTTGAACGCCACGTTGAGCGAGGTGAGGCCGATCGGCACCAGGAAGGCGATGAAGACGACGACGATGTTGGGCGACAGCGCGAAGAGGACGTAGCCGAGAGCCAAGACGGCGACGCTGACCAGCAGGACCTTGCGCGGCCCATAGCGGTCCATCAGCGCACCGCTCAGCGGTGCGCTCAGCCCGCCGACGAGGCCGCTGAGCGCGAAGAGGACCGACGTGACGCCGCGGTTGATGCCGAGGCTCTCCTCGAGCGGGATGATGAACAGCGTGCTGCCGACGATGAAGATGCCGGTGCCGGCGGCGCGGGGGCCGAGCATGAGCCCGATCATCCGCCAGCCGTAGAAGCTGGTCCGCGCGCGGTTCAGGGCTGTGGAGAAGATGGCCATCATGCGGCCCAAGTATAGGCGCCGCCGCTGGCGCTCTCTCGACGCGCTCTGCCTCCGGGAGTAGCGTAGCGCCGTGTCGTCCTTCCTCGCTAGACGCGTCGAGTTCCTGAGCGTCCTCCGCAACCGCGATTACCGCGTCTACTACGTCGGTATGCTCTCGAGCGTCACGGGCCACCAGGCGCTCATCGCCGTCCAAGGCTGGCTCGTCTACGACCTGACCGGTCTGCCGGCGGCCTTGGGGTTCGTCGCCGGCGCGCAGGCGGTGCCGGCCATCTTCCTCACCCTGGTGGCGGGCGCGCTGGCCGACCGCGTGGACCCGCGCCGGCTCATCGTCATCGGCCAGGGCTCGGCCGCGGTGCTGACGGCGGGCCTCGCCACGCTGACGCTCACCGGGCATGTCGGGGTGCCCAGCATCCTCGTGTTCGCCTTTCTAACGGGCGCGGCGCTGTCCTTCGACCAGCCGGCGCGCCGCACGATATGGCCGGCGCTCGTGCCGCGGCACCAGTTCATGTTCGCCGCCTCGCTGAACCAGACGATCTGGAACGGGACGCGCGTCGTCGCGCCCGCGATAGGGACGGGCATCATCGCGATCGTCGGTCTGCTCACCGGCGACCCGCGGCTGGGGGCCGCCATCGCGTTCTACGCGGTCAGCGTGGGGCTCATCGGGATGGTCGTGGCGGTGCTGATGATCAACATGCCGCCGCTGCGGCGCTCAACGGGAGCAACGGTGTTGCACGACATCCGCGACGGGCTCGTGTTCGTCGCCCACAACCGCATCTTCCTCGTTCTGCTCCTGCTGGGGTTCACCATCGGCTTCTTCGGCCTCTCGTATGCCCAGCTGATGCCCGCGTTCGCGAAGGACGACCTGGGGCTTGGCCCCAGCGGACTGGGCGTGCTGTTGTCGGTGAACGGCGCTGGTGGCATCGTCGGCATCCTCCTGATCGCGTCGTTCGGGCAGTACCAGAGCCGGGCTTGGGTCATGGGTGGAGGGGCTGTCCTATTCGGTGTCACCGTGATGCTCTTGGGCCTCTCCGGAGCCCTCGGCTCGTACGCATTGGCCGTGGTGTTCATCGCGGCGGGTGGCGCGCTCTACAGCGTCTTCCAGATCTCGGCGAACACCGTTCTCAACCTCATCGTGCCCGAGGAGTTCCGCGGGCGCGTGATGGGACTGCGCGGCATCATGTGGTCCCTCTCGCCGCTCGGCGCGCTGATGGGTGGGCTCGTCGCGACGTGGGTGAGCACGCCGTTCGCGATCGCGCTCGGCGGTGCGGTCATCGTCGTCGTCACGCTGGGCACGTTCGCCATGAGCGGGCAGATACGGCGGATACGCTCCATCGTCGCGGAGCTGGATGCGGCGCGCGTGTCGGAGGGAGCTTTTTGACACCCCACGAGGCCGTCGATATACTCGCGCCGCGCACGGTGGCCCCGTGCGCGGGAGACCCTACGTTGAGCGCAGCGGAGGTGGGAGCATGGCACGCAAGGTACTGCACATCCCCGGCAAGTGGCACGGTGGACAGCCGATCCCGCCCGCGACGAAGACGGGCCCCCTCGTGACCTCAGGCGGGGTCATGGGCATGAACCCGGACACCAACGAGGTGCCGGAGGACATCGCCGAGCAGGCCAAGTGGGCCTTCGAGCACGTCCGCCGCATCATGGCCGCCGCGGGCGGCACGACCGACGACATCGCGCACATGAACGTGTTCGTGAAGAGCCGCGACGCGCGCCCCATCATCAACGAGGAGTGGGTCGCGATGTTCCCGGACGAGGAGAGCCGGCCGACGCGCCACACGATCCAGAACGACAACCTCGCGGGCAACATGCAGCTCCAGCTCCAGTTCACGGCATACGTCGCCTGAGCGCGGCCCCAGAAGGAGAACGCCGATGGCAGTGGACGAGTGGGTTGAGCGTCTCGCCAAGCTGGATACGTGCGCCGTCTCCGACGCGCAGGACAAGCTCGGCATCATGGGCACCATCACGGGCATCGTCCCGCTCTACCCCACGGAGCGCATCGCCGGCCGGGCCGTGACGGTCCGGCTCGTGACCAAGGGCGACCGAGAGGCCAAGGTGCACCTCGGCGCGACGGCGGTCGTCACCGCGGATGCGGGCGACGTCATCGTCATCGACCACGACGGCCGCACCGACGTCGCCGGCTGGGGCGGCATCCTCTCGACGGCCGCGCGCACCAAGGGCATCGCCGGCGTCATCATCGACGGCGCCTCGCGCGACGTGGATGAGGCCCGCGGCCTCGGCCTGCCGCTCTATGGGCGGGCGGCCACGCCGCTCACCGCCCGCGGCCGCATCATCGAGGAGTCCACGAACCAGCCGATCGAGATCGCAGGCGTGACCGTGAATCCCGGCGACTACGTCATCGCGGATGCAAGCGGCATCGTCGTCGTGCCGGCCGCGCGCGTGCCGGAAGTCGTGCCGGAAGCCGAGCGCATCGTCGAGCGCGAGACCGCGATGGCCGCGGACGTCAAGGCCGGGAAGCCGGTCACCGAGGTCATGGGCACGAGCTACGAGAAGATGCTCAGCCACTAGCCGCGCGCCCCGGACCACCCATCCGTCATCACCGTCGTGTTCGTGCACAGCCCCGGTGCTGCCCCGCAGCGGCGCCGCGTGCCAGCCCGCGCCTGATTGCGTGGCGGCCCGGTGGCCGCGCGACGCTTGGAGGCCTAGGCTGAGGAGCGTGGGGCGCCAGTGGACATCGGCCCGGCCCTCATGCCCGGATCGGGGAACGACGCGAGGGGGACGCATGACGCGAAAGGTATTGATCGCCGACGACGAGGAGCGGATCCGCAGCCTCGTGGTCGCGACGCTGGGCTCCGACGAGCGCTACGAGGTGCTGACCGCGGCGGACGGCGCGGCCGCAGTGAGCATCTGCCAGGCGGAGCGGCCCGAGGTGCTCTTCCTCGACCTGCTCATGCCCAAGATGGACGGCTACGCCGTGTGCCGGGAGCTCAAGGGATCCCCGGCGACGCGCGACATCAAGATCGTCATGCTCACGGCGATGGTGCAGGAGTCCGACCGCCGCACCGCGATGAAGCTGGGGGTGGACGACTTCGTGACCAAGCCCTTCAGCCCCTTGGCGCTAGCGGCTAAGCTCGAGGAGATGCTGGACCCCGGCCGCATGAGCGTCGCCCGCGCCGCCTGAAGGCGCAGGCTCTCTCGGCTCTCAGCGCTTCCGATCAGACGGGCGCCATCTCGCTCTTCACGCCGCGCTTCGCGCACTCCTCCTCGAAGAGCGCACGGATGCGCGGGTCCTCGTCTTTGTAGTCGATCTGGCCGGTGTCTTCACGGTGGCCTCGTGCCTTCGGCTTCCCTGGGGCGCCGAAGAACGGATTGCCGTAGCGCAGGACCAGGTACCGTGCGGGCTCGGAGCTCGTGTTGAAGTGCTGGTGGCCGCCGTGCCCGTTGGTCATGAGCGAGTTCTTCTTGAAGTCGTAGCGGGTGAAATCCACCCCCGGGCCGGGCTTCTGTCCGGTTTTCCATTGAAGGTCGTAGCCTTCGCCGCTCAGGAAGAGGTAGCTGTTCTCGGACTGGAGCCCGGTGCGGGAGACCCCACCGGTCGTCGTTCCGGTGCCGGAGAACCCATGCCCTTTCTTGTAGGACGCCACGGGGAACTCCGACACGTGAGCGACGAAGCGGCCTCCTGCCATCAGCGTGTACATGTTCGTCCCGGGGCCGCGGTGGTTGTAGTCGTCGAGTGTCATCTGGAGGACGCTGGGGATGAAGTTCGACTCGCTGAGCCGGTCCCCCAGCCTGTTCGACTTGCCGGCGAAGTACAGCTCGTCGTGCGGGTCGAACCGGTCAGGGAACGTGTTTGTGCAATTGAAGACGAACTCGGGGCTGCCGTAGAGGTTGAAGGGCGTCGGCATGTTGGTGGCCGCGTAGAGCCGCACCGTCTCCGTGCCGCTCCCGTTGTAGATCTCATGCCACGTGTTGAGGGGGATGGCGAAGACGCTCTGCTCCTGCCACTCGAACGTGAGCTTGGGGCTGCCCTCGTTCCAGACGACCGTGGCGCCGCGGCCCTTCACGACGTAGAAGATCTCCTCGTACATGTGCCGCTCGGCCTTGAACGTGCCGCCGGGCGGTATCTCGACGATATAGCGGGTCGTTCCCTGGTTGTTGATCCAAGCGTTGTCCGCCGGCGCCTGCGTCAGGTCCAGCAGCGCCGCGTCGCAGCCGGTGCGCTCCCACGGCTCCAGCGGCTCCGTGGCGAGGTCGTAGACGGTGTGCTTCGTGATGACCTTGAGTCCCTCGGACTCGACCCAGCGCTCGAACGGCGTGAGCGTGACGTTCTCGGGTGGCTTGCTGACCATCGCTCTCTCCTTGTGTGGTGATAGCCGGGTGGCCTGGACGTAGGAAGGGGCGCGATCTCTCGCGCCCCTTCGGGTCTCGTCCTACGACTGAGTGCGGTCGGTCACGACACGACGATGAAGAAGTTCCCGTGCGCCTCCGGCTCCGGGTGTGCGGAGCAGTAGAGGCGGAACGTGCCTGCCTCGGTCGGCGTGATCGTGTATCCGGGCTGGATGCCCCCGCCGTCGTCGACCGGGATCTCGATATCGATACCGAGCTCGTCGATCGTGATGTAGTGCGACTGGCTGTTGCTGCTGGAGCTCGTCAGCCCGTCGGGGAACACGAGGGAGTCGCCCACGTTGATCGTGATGGTGATGTCCCCCACCTCGTCGGTGCGGACGCGAAGCCCTGCGTCGTAGCCCCACAGGGCTTCGTCGCCCATCCGCAGCTCGAAGACCGTCTCCCGCACGCGGATCTCGTCCAGTGTGTAGACGACGGGCTCGGCCGCCATGGCCTCGCCCTCGACGATCACCTTGGCCACGCCGTGCCCGTCGGGGTCGGTCGAGTCGTAGAAGAGGAACTCGCCGGGTGCGTCGAAGGTGAACTCACAGTTGTTGGAGGTGTCGTCGCTGTCGCCGATGGGTCCGCCGCCCGTGTCGCCATAGAGGTTGTGATCCAGGCCCAGCGCGTCGATCGTCAGGCGGTGCTCCTTAGTGCTGCGGCTGCCGCTCTGGCGGCACCGTGCGAAGGAGAGCGTGTCGCCCACCTGGATGGGTCCGAAGACGATCTCGATGAGGCCGGGGATCGTCGGGATGCGCTGCTCGGCGTCGTAGCCGAAGTAGGCCGTCGCGCCCATGCGGAGCTCGAACTTGCCGTCCTCGAGGACGAAGTCACCGAACGTGTAGGTCGTGGGCCCGCCCGCCATGGCCTCGCCCTCGACGATGATCTTGGCCACGCCGTGCCCGTCGGGGTCGGTGGAGTCGTTGATG
>JACZSI010000109.1 GCA_022574265.1 Chloroflexota bacterium
GGCGGCGCCGACCGCCAGATCGTCGAGCTGGCGCTGGAGGACGGCGGCCGGGCCGAAGACGGCGCGGACGGCTGTGTACCACTGCATGCCTCGGACGCGTTGCAGGCGGCGCAGGCCGTCGGCCAGGTCCGCGGGCGAGGCGCCGGCGGGGAGCGCGTCGGACATCCACTCGTTGTAGCCGACGACCTCCTCGCGGGCCGCGTTCGAGCGCGTGGCGGTCTCCCACGGCCGGCGGATGTCGCGCGTGAAGCGCACGCTGGCGGCGGCGAGGCGGCGGAACTGCGCGTCCATGTCGCGCTCGGCGAGGCCTGAGGGCACGACGGCGAGCTGAAGGTGGCCGTCCGCGAGGCGCGTGCGGATCTCGTAGAGCGGGAAGTTCAGGCTGGCGAGGGCGTGCGTGAGGCCGAAGGCGCGCGCGTGGACCTCGAGCGTGTATTCGAGCGGGCCCGGCGTCTGCGGGAACGCGCCGGCCGGTGCGAACCAGGCCAGGTCTTCGTCGGCGGCGGGGATCCAGACGGCGGGCGCTTGGGTCATGTCAGGAGAGGGCCACGCAGAGGGAGCGGACGGCGCCCTCCATGGGGTAGATCTCGCGCCAGGTGTCGCCCTGGTCCGGGCTCTCCCAGATACCTCCGTTCGGGGACCTCTCGTCGCCCTCGACCCGCCCCGACAGGCCGAACCCGGCGTAGAGCCAGGAGTCGTTGGCGGGGTCGCTGACGATGGCTGAGACCATGGGCTTCATGGTCGGTGGCAGTCCGCCGGCAAGCTGCTCCCAGTGGAGGCCGCCGTCGGTGCTGCGGAAGATGGCGGAGGCCGAGCGCTCGGGGCGGGACCACGCGGGTGGGGAGCCGAACGCGGTCGCGAGATAAAGGGTCGATGCCTCTCCCGCTCGCATTCGCATGTGGAAGTCGTGCATGTAGTCGCGGTCCATGCCGTCCTGGGAGAGCGCCCAGGTCTTGCCCTGGTCGTCGCTGCGATAGAAGCCGCGGGCGGTGGCGGCGTAGTAGCGGCTCTTGTCCGAAGGGTCCCCGGCCACCATGTGGATGTCGAGGTACTCGATGCCGGTGGAAACGTCCTCCCACGTCTCGCCGCGGTCGAAGGTGCGGACGATCCCGCCGTGCTCGAGCGCCAGGTGGATGATGCGCGGGTCGGAGGGGTGGACGAAGATGTCCTTGACGTGCCCCTCGTGCGGGGGCTGCGGGAACCACCACTGGTCCTTGACCGCCTCCGGCATGCGCTGGAGGCCCTCGATCTCCGTCCAGCTCGCGCCGTCGTCGTCGGAGCGGAGCAGCCGGACGGGCTCCGTGCCGGCGTAGACGGTCCGCGCGTCCGTTGGGTCCACGGAGACCGCGCGCACGTCGTCTTTGAGCACGAGGTCCCAGGTCGAGCCACCGTCGTGGCTGCGGAAGAGCCCTTCCCCGTACACGGCCGCGTAGACGGAGGCTGCCGCGCTGGCGACGGCGAACTCGCCTACCTCCTTGCCCTCGAGGCCGGTGCGCTCGGGCACCCATCGGCCGTCGTGGTCCGCCAGCACCTCGACGCGGTCTTCCATCCCGATGTACATCCGCTTCTGCGCGCTCATGCGGTGCTCCTCTACGAGAGGTTGAAGCAACGGGCCGCGTTGTCCCAGAAGATCTTCTGCTTCTGCTCGCGGCTGAGGACGTCCCAGCCGACGGCGAGGTCGACGGAGCCGGGGAACCGGGACTCCGCGTGGGGGTAGTCGGAGCTGAACATGAGGACGTGATCGCCCATGAGCTCGTTGACCATGCGCACCATGTCGGGGCCTTCGTGCAGGACGATGGCGGCGAAGAAGCGTCCGTCGGTCATGTACTCGGTCATGGTGTGCTGGAGGTGCTCCGCGACGTAGCCCATGTAGACCACCTGGTCCTCCATGCGCTTCATCCAGAATGGCAGCCAGCCGAAGCCGGATTCGAGGATGGCGAAATGGAGCTGAGGGAAGCGGTCCATCAAGCCCGCGCCCATGAAGGAGGCGATGGCCCGCATGGCGGCCCACGGGTGCGAGGCGGTCCGCCCGATGAAGGGGTTGTCCCAGAGGTCGCGGTAGCCCGGATAGCCGGCGGCGAAGCTGTGGTGTGCGATGCAGAGGCCCGCCTCCTCGGCCGCGGCCCAGATGGGGAGCAGGTCGGGGTGGTCGAGCGGGTAGTCGAGCGGCAGCTCTGCTTTGAGCGCGACGGCCCAGGGCTTCTGCCCCCAGGTCTTGATCTCGGAGACGTTGTCCTCGACGGAGAGGCGCGCGTTGAAGCTGATCATGGCCGTCAGCCGGCCGGGGTAGGCCGAGCAGACGTCGTCGACGAGGCGGTGGTGGGCCTGGAGGAGCCCCAGCTCGACGGCCGGGTCCTGATGGCCGCCCATGGGCGTGGTCACGAGGAGCTGCGTGTCGACGCCCTCCTCGTCCATCTCCCGGATGCGGGCGGGGATGTCGTGGTCCTCCGCGCCGACGGTCGGTTGACGCTCGCCCATGAAGGTCTGGAAACCCCGCTCTTCGCCCTCGCGGGGGCCGGCCTCGCCCAGGCGGCGCGGCTCGCGGCCGCCCCAGCCCTCGCCCTTGTCCTTGGGGAAGCTGTAGTAGTGCCTTTTCTCGGTCTCGGTGAGGACTTGGCCGGCGCGGCCGTACTTGCGGGTGCGGGTGAACTGCGCCAGCTCGGCCTCGCGGGCTCTGAGGTCCCGGTCGAAGTACGGGACCAGGCTTTCGACCGACGGTGCGAAGTGCGTATCGGCGTCGAAGACGCGGAATCCATCCCTCACGAGCGTCCCTCCGTGCGTGGGCGTTCCCGCCGGCCCACTGTAGCGCGCGGGACACGGGCCAGCAAGCGGGAGCGCGTCTATGGAGAGGGGCGCTGGGCCGCAGCGGGGGCCGTTGCCAGCAGCACGAACAGGACGACCTGGACCCGGCGGTCGACGCCATCGGCCCGGGGCAGCTTCTCGTACATCGCCGAGACGCGGTTCTCGACGGTCTTGGGACTGAGGAACAGCCGCTCGGCTATCTTCGCGTTGGTCCAGCCCTCGGCCATCTGGTCGACGACCTCCCGCTCTTGCGGGCTGAGCACGGCCATGAAGTTCTCGGCCTGAGCGGCCTTGCTCGCCGTCGTTCCGATCATGATGCCCCCTGTGCGTTGCCCGACCCGGCTGGAGCCGGCGGTCGCATCCTCACGCGCACCTTGGAGGATAGGAGCCGGGGGGCGGGAGGCCCTATCGCACGAGCGGGTGATGTGCGGGTGAGCGGTGGGTGATGGGCTCCGCGGTCCGCGGGTGCAGGAGCGGGCCCAGATTTTTGCAGCACGGGGCCGCCGCGAGTACAGTACGTCTCGGCCCCGCTGAGGCGACCTTGTGAAGGAGGGACTCATGGCCACCGAAACCAAGGCATCCCCGAAGACTTCGACGTTCTCGATCGAGGGCCCCTACCTGTCGGCCGGGCGCGTCAACATCGACCTGGCGCGGACGGACCTGCTCTCGCTGAGCCTGAAGATCAACGCGGAGGGCGGCGAGAACGCGGTCCACGCGCATACGGCCGAGGATCACTCCTTCATCGTGCTGGAGGGCGAGGTGACGTTCTACGACGAGCACGGGGAGGGGAAGACGCTCGGGGCCTACGAGGGCATCATGATCCCGAAGGGCGCCTACTACCGCTACCTGAACACCGGCGAACGCAACCTGTTCATGCTGCGGGTCGGCGCAAGGCGCGAGGCCGAGGCGGGCAAGCCCTCACGCCACAAGCCCGACGGCAGCCCGATCCTCGGGGACGACGTGGAGAATTTCCACATCGACGGCGTGCCCATCCCCGGCAAGTCATTCGGCAACAAGGGCGCGCCCTTGACCCACTAGGGGTAGTGGCGCCAGCTCCGGCACAGGGCTGTCGTTCATCACATGGGCATCGCCCTTGCACTCGGAACCAACAACGGAGGACGATGTGACGCAGACGACGAACGTCCAGGACGAGATCACCAGAGACAGCAACCGCGGCGGCAAGTACCTCTACGACCGCTGGATGGAGGCCCAGGGGGTGCCTGTCCACCGGGGCTACTTCATCGAGGACCTCAAGACCGTCGAGGTTGGGCCGTGGGCGGAGCGCGAGTGCAACGCCGCGTTCATCCAGGTCTCGGGCATGGAGGGCGTCGCGGAGGCGCGCATCACGGAGATCGCGCCGGGGGCAACGGTGCCGCCGCTCAAGTTCGCGCTGGACGAGCTCATCTACACGATCAGCGGCTGGGGTATCGCCACGGTGTGGACCGAAGGCGTGCCGAAGCACAGCTTCGAGTTCGGCCCACGCAGCCTGTTCCTGATCCCGCGCGGGTGCCACCGGCAGTTCGCGAACGCGCGCGGGGACCAGACGCTGCGGCTGCTGCACAACAACTACCTGCCGGTCGCGATGTCGCTCGAGCCGGACCCGGGGTTCTACTTCAACAACGCCTACCTGCACCCGGAGCTGCTCCAGCCCAAGGACGACGAGCTGTACGCGGTCGCCAAGCGGGCTCCCGACCTGGGCCGGGGCGCGACCTGGTACGGGAACTTCTTCACGGACATGGGCGCCTGGGATGACCTCGTGCCACACCGCAAGCGCGGCGGCGGCGGCCACGTGGTGGACGTGTCGTTCCCCCACTCGCAGATGGGCGGGCACATGTCGGTCTTCCCGCCAGGCACGTACAAGAAGGGTCACCGCCACGGTCCCGGCCGGGTGATCGTGATCCCGGCGGGCGAGGGTTACTCCATCATGTGGCCGGAGGGGGGCGAGAAGGTGATCGTGCCGTGGCACGAGGGCAGCATGTTCACGCCTCCGGACCGCTGGTTCCACCAGCACTTCAACGTGAGCGTCACGCCGGCCCGCTACCTGGCGCTGGCCCCGCTGCCGCAGTTCGCCGGCCATAGCGAGGAGGTGGTGGACCGCGCGCGCAACCAGATCGAGTACCCGAACGAGGAGTCGTGGATACGCGAGAGGTTCGAGGAGGAGCTGGGGAAGCGCGGCCTCGAGAGCCTGATGCCCGAGGAGGCGTACACGAACGCCGACTTCAAGTGGGGGTACGGCGCTGGCGAGGAGCAGGGGGCGGGGAGCCGCAGCCGCGAGGGCTAGCGGCTGGGTTCCGTCCTTCGAAAGCAGGCGGCTGGGCCTGCGCAGCGTCTGGCCGGCGGCCAACGACCGTTTCGACCATCCCCCCGTCCCCCTTCCTCGCCAGGAAGGGGGTGATAAAGCCAGATACGGGGGACACCCCCGTGCCCCCGGCATAGGGGCTTCGCCCCTCTGCACTCCCCATCCGGCGTCCGGCGGAGGATCTTGAGGCAAGCCTGCCCGCCACTCGACGCGTTGATCGGCCAACGAAGGGGCGCAATCTGATCGCGCCCCTTCGCTTTGGTCCTACGGCCCGGTCCGATCGGTCACCGCACGATGATGAACAGGTCCCCGTGGTTCCGCGTGCGCAGACCGTCGTCGGGGTTCCGGTCGGGGTGTGCCGAGCAGTAAATGCGATAGTTGCCGGACTCGGTCGGTGTGATGGTGAAGCCCTCACCCGCCTGATCTGTGCCGTCCGCCGGAAGCTCGATATCGATCCCCAGCTCGTCGATGGTGAAGAAGTGCGTGTCGGCGTTGCTGTTGCTCCCGTTGATGCCGCGCTCGAATGAGATGGAGTCGCCCAGGTTGATGGTCAGGAGGACGATCTTCTGGCCTGGGTCGGTGTCGTGCCCCGGGCCGCTCTCGACGCGCATGCCGGCGTCGTAGCCCCACGCGGTCGTGTCGCCCATCCGGACATCCATGATGTCGTCGCGGACGCGGACCATCTGGAGCGGGTAGCTGACCTGCGCGGGCGCAGCCAACGCGGGGTCGACGACGATGATGTAGATGATGCCGTGGTCGTCGGGGTGCGCCGAGCAGTAGACGCGATGGTTGCCTAGCTCGGTCGGCTTGATGGTGAAGCCCTCGCCCGCCTGGTCTGTTCCGTTCGGCGGCAGCTCGATGTTGATCCCCAGCTCGTCGATCGTGAAGAAGTGCGTGGTTGTGTTGCCGTTGCTCCCGTCTATGCCCTGCTCGAACGAGATGGAGTCG
>JACZSI010000110.1 GCA_022574265.1 Chloroflexota bacterium
TTCGACGGTGCTCAGGACATGCTTCGACAGGCTCAGCACGAGCGGTTCTCGTGGCAGCATGGGCTGCGACCACCGCTCACCCTGAGCTTGTCGAAGGGCGAGGGAAGGGTTGCCCACGAGGACCGCTGCGGCAGCGGAACCCCGACCTGTTATCGGGTCGGCTCCTACTGCTCGTACTTCCGGAAGAGAAGGCAGGCGTTCTGCCCGCCGAAGCCGAAGCTGTTCGAGAGCACCGTGCGCACGCTGGCCTCGCGCGCCTCGTTCGGGACGTAGTCGAGGTCGCACGCTGGGTCCGGGGTCGTGTAGTTGATGGTCGGATGGATGGTCCCGGTGCGGATCGTCTGGACGCAGGCGACCGCCTCCATACCGCCCGCGCCGCCCAGCGCGTGGCCGATCATGGACTTGGTCGAGCTGATGGCCACCTTGTAGGCCGCGTCGCCGAAGGCCCGCTTGATGGCGAGCGTCTCGGACGCGTCGTTGAGCGGGGTCGAGGTGCCGTGCGCGTTGATGTAATCGACCTCATCCGGGCCGATGCCGGCATCCTCGAGTGCCCATCGGATCGCGCGCGCGGCCCCCGCGCCGTCGTCGTCCGGCTGGAACTGGTGGTTGGCGTCGGACGAGACGGCGTAGCCGATGACCTCCGCCAGCACCTGCGCGTCACGCCGTAGCGCGTGCTCTAGGGATTCGAGCACCACGATGCCGGCGCCCTCGGCCGGCACGAAGCCGTCGCGGTCCGCGTCGAAGGGGCGCGAGGCCGCGGGCGGGTCGTCGTTGCGGGTGCTGAGCGCCCGCATGACCGCGAACCCGGCGAGGCCGAGCTGGCTGATGCCGGCCTCCATACCGCCGCTGATGACGGCGTCGGCGTGACCGAGGCGGATCTGCTCCGCCGCGTCGCCGATGGACTGCGTGGAGGCGGCGCACGCCGTGACCACCGTGCTGATCGGCCCGCGCGCGCCGAAGGCCCGGCTGACGTTGGCCGCGGCCATGTTCGGCAGGACCAACGGGAAGAAGAAGGGGGTCATGCGCATGCCGCCCTTCTCCACCAGCACGCGCATGTTCGCCTCGATCTCCGGGAAGCCGCCGTTGCCGTTGCCCAGGACGACGCCGAGTCGGTCGCCGTCGATGTTCTCCGGGCCGAGGCCGGCGTCGGCCATCGCCTCCTTCGCCGCGGCGACCGCCAGCTGCGAGAAGCGGGCCATCCGCCGCACCTCGCGCTTCTCGATGTACCGCTCGGGGTCGAACCCGCTCACCTCGGCCGAGATCTGCGCGGGATAGTCGGTCGGGTCGGCGAGCGTCATGCGGGCGACGCCGGACCGGCCCGCGACCAGGCCGTCCCAGAACTCGGCGACCGACTCGCCGAGCGGCGTCATGGCGCCCATGCCCGTCACCACGACCCGCGCCCTGCCGTTGCGCTCAAGCTCGGTCATGCCGGACCCCGCGTCACCACCGCGGCCTGTGGGTCGAACTCGGGGTAGTGCTCGCCGGGGATCGAGAACCAGGCCTCCAGGGCCTCGGCGACCACGAAGAGCGAGCCGGTCACGAGCACCAGGTCGGCGGGCCCGGCCTGCGCCTGAGCGGCGTGCAGGGCCGCGCCGACGTCCGGCGCCTCGACCGCCTCGATGCCGGCGCGCCGGAAGGCTTCGGCGACCCGCTCCGGGCGCACCGCCCGCGGGTGGCGCGAAGCGCAGACCACGGCCGAGGCCGCGATTTTCGCAAGCTCGGCCGCCATCGCGTCGAGGTCCTTGTCGGCCGAGCAGCCGAAGAGCACCACCGTGCGCTCCGGCGCGACGTAATCGCGCACCGTCTCGCACAGCCGCGACATCGAGGAGGGGTTATGGGCCCCGTCCACCACCACGTACGGCGCCGAGCGCAGCAGCTGGAAGCGGCCGTCCCACCGGACGGCGGCGAGCCCCTCGACGTAGGCCCGCTCAGGCAGCCCCAGGCCGAGGGCCTCGACGGCCGCGACGGCGACGGCCGCGTTCTCCGCCTGGTGCGCGCCGAGCAGCGGCAGCCGGACGTCGTAGGAGCGAGTCGCCGTCTCGATGCGGATGTTCTGGCCGCTCAGGTCGTGGTCGCGGACCTTGACCGTCACCTCGTGGCCGACGCGGACGAGCGGCGCGCCGGCGGCCGCCGCGGCGCGCTCGATGACCGCGAGCGCCTCGGGAGGCTGCGGAGCGGCCACGACCGGCGCCGCCGATTTGATGATGCCCGCCTTCTCCGTTGCGACCTGGGCGATCGTGTCCCCCAGGATGGCCGTGTGGTCCAGGCTGATGGGAGCGATCACGGCGACGCGCGCGTCGAGGACGTTCGTCGCGTCGAGCCGACCGCCCAGGCCCACCTCGATGACCGCCGCGTCGACGGCCTCGGTCCGGAACAGGTCGAACGCCATCGCCGTCAGCGCCTCGAACGTCGTCGGCCGGGCGCCCGCGCCGCGTGCCGCCATCTCCTCGACGTGCGTCCAGACGCGGGCGAGGGCCGAGGCGAACTGCGCCTCGGTCGATAGCTCGCCGTCGATGCGGATCCGCTCACGGAAGGTGTGGAGGTGCGGAGAGGTGAAGAGACCGACGTGCAGACCCGAAGCGCGCAGGATGCTCGCGGCCATCGCGGCGACGCTGCCCTTGCCCTTCGTGCCCGCGACGTGCAGCACGGGCGCGCTGTCCTGGGGCCGCCCGAGCCGCTCGGCCAGCTCGCGCATGCGGTCGAGGTCGTACTTGGGCGCGGGGGCGAGACGCCCGGCCATGCGCTCGTAGTCGGCCAGGCTGAGCAGCCGGTGGAGGGCGTCGTCGTAGGAGAGCGGGCGTCGCATGGTCGTCGCGTCGAGCGTAGCAGAGGCCGCTCCGGAGGGTCAACGATGCCACGGGCTTGGCGTCTGGGCGCTGGTAGACTCGCCCCATGGACTTCGACGAGCTGCGGGCGTCCATCGTTGGGCTGGACGCGATGACCTACCTCAACACGGGCTGGGCCGGGCCATCGCCCGAGCGCGTGCTCTCGCGCATGCGCGAGACGGCGCAGGAAGAGAGCCGCGTCGGGCCCGCGAGCCCCGACGGCCTCGCGCTGGCGCGGCGCATCGCCGAAGAAGCGACGGATGCGGCCGCTCGTCTCCTAGGCGCGGACGCCCAAGACGTCGTGCTGACCCACGGCACGACGGAGGGCGTCAACATCGTGCTCCACGGCCTCGCCTGGGAGTCCGGCGACGAGCTGCTGACGTCCGCTTTCGAGCACCCGGCGCTCGAAGAGCCCGCTGCGCTCCTCGCGGACCGGCATGGCGTGCAGGTCCGCCGCGTGCGGCTCTCGCCCAAGGCGTCGGCGGACGAGGCGCTCGATGCCGTGGCGAGCGCGATCACGCCCCGGACGAAGCTGGTGGCGCTCAGCCACATCATGTTCACGTGCGGACTGCGGCTGCCGGCCGCCCCCATCGCCCGCGCAGTACACAAGGCCGGCGCGATGGTCCTGTTCGACGGAGCGCAGTCCGGAGGACACGTTCCGCTGGATATGGCGGGGATCGACGCCGATTTCTACACCGTCTCCGGACAGAAATGGCTGCTCGGGCCGTCGAGCACGGGCGCGCTCTACGTCCGGCGCGACCGCCACGAGCTGCTCGCGCCGCTGCTGCAGGTGCCCGGCGTTGGGTTCGCCACGGGACTCGCGGCGCTGTCGCTCGCCTCGGGCAGCGCCCAGCTCCAGGCGGGATTCGCCGAGGCGGTCCGCGTATACGAGGAGCTCGGGCCGGAGCGGGCCGAGGCCCGCATCTATGAGCTCGCCGCGCGGCTGCGGGATGGGCTCGCACAGATCGGCGGCGTCGCGGTCACGGGGCCCAACGACCCGGACGCCGTGTGCGGCCTGACCGCGATCACCCTCGATGGCTGGAAGCCGGGGGACCTCGCGGACGCGTTGTGGGAGCGCCACCAGGTCGTCGCGCGGACGGTCGGCCATCCGGCGGGGGTGCGCTTCAGCACCGCCGCCTTCAACGACGAGGGGGACGTCGGCCGAGCGCTGGAGGCCGTGGCGAAGCTGACCGGCTAGGCCACTGCGCGACGGCACGGGCCCGTTTGCCATAGCCGGAGCCACACCATCCTGTAGCAGCGCGGTCCGAGCGCGCCAAATGTTGGGCATATCGCTCTTGGTGGGGCAAGCGGGCCTCACTATAATGAGCCGACTTTCCTCCACGAGAGGACCCCAAGCTCGATGGCCTTCGCGCACCTGCACGTCCATACCGAATACAGCCTCCTCGACGGCCTGAGCCGCATCCCGGAGCTGGTTCAGCGCGCCAAGGACCTGGGCATGAGCGCGCTCGGCATGACCGACCACGGCGCCCTCTACGGAGCCGTCGGCTTCTACTCCGCCTGCGTCGAGGCAGGCATCAAGCCCGTGATCGGCTGCGAGCTCTACGTCGCCTCCGGCAGCCGGACTGAGCGGCGCGTGGGCGACAAGAGCCCGTCCCACCTCACGGTGCTCGCGCGGAACAACACGGGCTACAAGAACCTGATCCAGCTCGTGTCCAAGGCCCACCTCGAAGGCTTCTACTACAAGCCGCGCGTGGACAAGGAGCTGCTGGCCCAGCACGCCGACGGCCTCATCGTGCTCTCCGGCTGCCCGAGTGCCGAGCTCTCCGTGCTGCTGATGGACGGCAATACCGAAGCGGCCGACGAGCTGGCCCGCTGGTACCGGGACACTTTCGAAGCCTTCTATCTGGAGATCCAGCGGCACGAGAACCTCGACTTCCAGGACGGGCTGAACGCCGGGCTGCTTGGCATGGCTGAGCGGCTCGACCTCCCCCTGGTGGCCACCAACGACCTGCACTACGTGAAGTCCACCGATGCCGCGCTGCACGACGTGCTGCTCTGCATCGGGACGAACGCGAGCGTCAACGACGAGAACCGCTTCCGCTTCTCCGACTCCTCCTACTACCTGAAAACCCAGGAGGAGATGGCGGAGCTGTTCGCCGACCTGCCGGAAGCGCTCGCCAATACCGCGGTGATCGCCGACTCGACGGACGTGACGCTCGACTTCTCCTCGCTCCACCTGCCGCAGTACCCGACGCCGGACGGCGAGGACGCTGAGCCGTACCTGCGGCGCCTCTGCTGGGCGGGGTTCGAGGCCCGCTATCCCGACGGCGGGACCGACGCGCAGAAGCAGCGGCTCGAGTACGAGCTCGACGTCATCGAGACCACGCGGTACCCCAACTACTTCCTGGTCGTCGCCGACATCGCCGACTTCGCCCGGCGCAGCGAGATCGTCTTCGGCGTCCGCGGCAGCGCGGCCTCCTCGCTCGCCCTCTACTGCCTGGGCGTGACCGAGATCGACCCGCTCGAATACGACCTGGTCTTCGAGCGCTTCCTCAACGTCGAGCGCAAAGAGATGCCTGACATCGACATGGACTTCCAAGACGACCGGCGCGACGAGGCCATCCGCTACGTCGTCGAGAAGTACGGGCGGGACCACGTCGCGCAGATCATCACGTTCGGGACGCTCGGCGCGAAGGCGGCGATCCGCGACTCCGGCCGGGCCCTCGGCATGGCCTACGCCGACGTCGACCGCATCGCCCGCCTCGTCCCGACGCGCGTGGGCATGACGCTCGAAGCCGCGATGGCCGAATCGCAGGAGATGCAGGAGGCTCACGCGGGCGACGAGACCCTCCGCAAGCTCATCGACACGGCCTTCGGCCTCGAGGGTGTGGTACGCCACGCGAGCACGCACGCCGCGGGCGTCGTCATCTCCTCGGACCCGCTGACCGACCACGTGCCGCTCCAGCGGCCGACCAAGGGCGACGAGGACGGCGTCGCCATGACGCAGTACGCGATGGAGCCCGTGGCCAAGCTCGGGCTGCTCAAGATGGACTTCCTGGGGCTCATCAACTACTCGATCCTGGACAACGCGCGGCGCCTGGTGCGCGACCGTCACGGCGTCGACCTCAAGCTCAGCGAGATTCCATTCGACGACGCGAAGACGTACGAGCTACTCGCCTCGGGAGAGACCACGGCGCTCTTTCAGCTCGAGAGTCCGGGGATGCGGCGCTACATCAAGGACCTGCGC
>JACZSI010000111.1 GCA_022574265.1 Chloroflexota bacterium
GGCCCGCGGTATGCACGAGCGTGTCGATGCCATGCGTGCGCACGGCGTCCACGAGCGCCGGCAGGTCGCGGACGTCTCCTTGCACGACCTCGGGGACCGCGTCGCCGAGCTTGACGCGCAGGTAGGCGGCGTCGGGCCGCGCGTCGAAGAACACGACCGTCTCGCCGCGCTTGGCGGCCTCCTGGGCGAACGCCGTGCCGATCAGGCCTGCTCCGGTCACCAAGGTGGTCATGAGCTCGGTCTCCTACGTCGCCGCCGGGACCTTGCGCATGTCCTTCACCCAGAACATCAGCACGACGCCCAGCAGGTAGGACAAGGCGAGGACGGAGAAGGCAACCTGGAAGCTGAAGAGCGCCATCAGTGCACCCGTGAGGATCGCCCAGAACGGGGTGGAGATGAATCCGATCGTGTAGAAGATGCTGAAGGCGGCATCGAGCTGCTCGTCGGTCACCGAATCGGCGACGAGCGGCTGCGTCAGCGTCATGCGCGAATGCGTGAACGCGCCGTAGACGGCGAGGCTGACGAACAGCGGCACCAGCGCACCGTCCTGGACGGCCACGAGCCAGCTGCCGAAGGCGGAGAGCACGAGCGACGCCTGCAGCACGCGGGTGCGCGAGAGGCGGTCCGACAGCCATCCGAAGCCGAGCGGTCCGACGATACCACCGAGCTGCTGGACCGACTTGGCCCAAGCTGCTGTCCAGGGACCGAGGAGCAGCTCGGTGCGCATCCAGGGGATGAGGTACAGGTCGTTGACGCCCCCTCCCCGGCCACCCGCCCCCACCATCATGACGAGAGAGATGGCCAGGATGTTGCGGTTCTTCAGCACGAGCCGGTAGTTACTGAACCCCTCTCGCAGCTTGCTCCTGGTCCCCCGCTCGCGGCGCTCGTCCACCGATCGGCGCTCGCTGAAGAACAGGTAGACGAGTCCGAAGGCGACGCTGAAACCGGCGAGCACGAAGAATACCTGACGCCACCCGATGTAGGAGAGCATGGCGGTGGCAACGAGCGGCGCCAAGAAGCTGCCGACGCTGGCGACGCTGGCGTTGAGGGCAAGCACCTTCCCCCGTGCCTTTGGGAAGTAGCCGGACAGCAGGCTCGCGCCCACCGGGTGCTGCGCGCTCGAGCCCGTCGCCGCGAACACCCGCGAGCCGACGAACGACCAGAAGGAGAAGGCGAAGCCGGAGAGCATCACGCCGAGGCCCATGAGCATGTTGGCGAACGCCAGGATCCGCGTCCGCCGGAAGAAGGGCGTGAGGAAGCCGTAGAGCCCCTGGCTGACGCTATTCAGCGTGCTCCGGATCGCCTGGAGCACGCCCAGCTGGAACAAACCGAACCCCAGCTCCTCCATGATGGGGACCCAGAGCACGGACAGCATGCCGTTCTGGAAGTGGTTGGCCGCGTGCGAGGCGTTGGACAGCCAGAGGACCGTCGTGCGCTCGGCCGGGGTGACGACGGCCTCAGCCTCCGCTGGTCGTGCTGAGTCCCCTACGTTGGGCGCTTGGTCGCCCTCGTCGGGCGTCTGTTGCACTACGGGCAGTCCGGGTTGGAGCCCGCGACGACCTTCCGCCGCTCCGTGGTCGCCTCGAACCAGTGCTGGTCCGGACGCAGCAGCATCGCGTCCGACCGCACGCGGTAGACGTCCGGCACCGACGGCTCTGGGGGCAGCTCGCCCCGCTCTGCGAGCGCCCGCACCGTCCTCGCAAGCTTGCGGCGCACGGCGATGATGCCGCGGTCGGAGGTCCCGAGGTGCTCCTGCGTGCGGTCGAAGATCGGCCCCATCGTGAGCTGGGGCGCCGAGTCCTGCGCCCAGAACTCCGTGATGCCGGAGTAGAGCTCCGTCTTCTGGAGCGCTCGGTCCTGGAAGAAGTCGTTGTCCAGGCCAGGGCGCACGCGCCAGGCCCCGAACGGAGCGCTCGTCTTCGGCGCGCGCATCTCCGGGGACACGGTCCACACGCCGGAGCGCGTCGCGAGCTGCTCGCGCTCCTCTCCGGTGAAGGGCCGTAGCGGGTGGAAGCTGAGGCCGATCACGAAGACGTTCGTGTCGTCGATCGGGATCCACGCGCGCCAGTTGCGCATCGGGTCCTCGCCGTAGGGGCCCGTCATGATGTGGAAGGGCATCAGGTGCTGGGTGACGCGCCAGTACTCCATGCCGTCCGGTGCGTTGCGGCCCGCGCCGATGCACATGCCGGACTCGGTCTCCACGACCTCGAAGCGCGGGTGCCTATCCAGCTTCCTGATGCGGTCGACGAACCCCCGGCCCGTGCCCTGGCGCGTCTCCTTCGCGAGCTCCAGGCGGCTGTGCACGAACGAGACGTGGCTCTGGTCGATCTCGCCCTCGATCGCCTGGAGCCAGTTCGAGGGCTGCACGCGCTTGGATGCGACGATGTGGTCCTCCGGCAGATCGAGCCACTCGAGTGCCGGCAGAGGCGGCGGCGCGCCCTCTGGCTTCCCCATGAACGTCCAGACGATCCCACCGCGCTCCACGCAGGGGTAGGAGACGATGCGCACCTTGTCCTTGAAGTCGCTGGCATCCGGCTCGCTCGGCATCTCCATGCAGCGCCCGGAACCGTCGTACTTCCACCCGTGGTAGATGCAGGCGAGGCCGCCGTCTTCGTTGCGCCCGAAGTAGAGCGAGGCGCCCCGGTGCGCGCAGCGCTCGGCCACCAGACCAGCCGCGCCATGCGTGTCGCGGAAGGCGACGAGGTCCTCGCCCATCAGCCGGACGCGCGTCGGCGCGCCGCCGGCCTCGATCTCCCACGAGAAGAGGAACGGTATCCAGTACTGCCGCAGCAGGCTGCCCATGGGCGTGCCCGCCCCCACCCTGGTCAGCAGCTCATTGTCGCTCGCGCTCAGCATCGCGTGCCGCCCGTGCTACGCGGCATGCCTAGCCGTCGCCCCACTCGCCGCTGCTCGTTGGTCCGGCCTCGCCGGTGCACCACGGCACGAGCGCCTTCATGCGGCAGGTGGCCCCGTTGGCGGCCAGCTCCGCCTCGAACAGGCGGTGGATCTCGGGGTCCTCGGCCTCGTATTCGAGCTGGTTCCCGCCGTCCTCCATGCTCACGTCGCTCACGATCCGCCGTGGGCCGATGCCGAACTTCCGTCCGCCGCCCGAGCCGGAGAGGATCGCGATGTAGCGAGCGGGCGTCGGGCCTGAGTTGAAGTGCTGGTGCAGGCACTCGTCGTAGGGCACCACGGCGAGTGTCCCCGGCTGCCAGTCGATCTTCTCGTACAGGTGGTGCTCCGGTTCCGACGTCCCGCCCGGCGCGAGCTCCACGATGTGCGCGTCCTTCTCGTTCGTCCGATCCAGGTTCAGGATCGCGCCGCGCCCGCCCTTGCGGGCCCACGGCGCGAGCTCCAGGGTCGCCATGTCCTCGACGTAGTACCCATCGACGATGGGCACGCCCTGGGCCTTCGCCCAGTCCATGTACGGGTCGATGCGGTCGAGGACCGGCAGGGAGTCCGAGCGCGACTCCGGGCGCACCTCAGGTGCTTGGCTCGTCATGGCGCGTGCTCCTTCCCTGGGTGTTGGACGCTGTATTACTAGCGGAAGCGGACACCGGAAGTCAACGCGGACATGCGTGGTTCCAGCGCCGCGCTCGGCCCGGCGTCTCTGGGGTCCGGAAACCCAACGACGGCGGGCGGCGTATATCAGGCGTACATCAGCGACGACGCTGGCTGTGGAGGTGACCATGCCGACGAACCAGGAGCTCAGAACTGAGACGGTCCCGGCGCTCCGGCGGCCGATGGACCGCCGGCAGTTCATGCGGCGCGCCGCGGTCGTCGGCGTCGGCGCGGCCGTCATGCCCGGCTTCCTTGCGGCGTGCGCGGCGGAGGCGACGGCCACCCCCATCCCGACGCCGACACCAACGGCGGCTCCGACTGCCACGGCAACCGCTACCGCGACGCCCGCGCCGACTCCCGTGCCGTCGTCCTTCGAAGGCGGCGTCAACCCGCTCTTCGTGGTCGGCAACGGCATCACGCGCGAGGACATCGCGGTCCCCTCCGGCGGCGCGCAGATCAGCTCGTACATGGCGCGTCCGGTGGGCGACGGGCCATGGCCGGGCGTGGTCGTGATCCACGAGAACCGCGGGCTCGTGCCCTATGTGCGCGATGTCGTGGACGGGCTCGCGAGCTCCGGCTACGTCGCCTTGGCCCCTGACCTGCTCTCCCGCGAGGGCGGGATCGCGCAGGTCGCCAGCGTCTCGGGGGCGCTGAACGCGGCCCGTGACTCGGGGCAGGCAGCCGGCGACGTGCTCGCCCTTATCGAGTTCCTAAAGCGCCGGTCGGATGTCGCGAAGATCGGCATCACCGGCTTCTGCTGGGGCGGCCAGATCGTGTGGAGTGTCGCCACGATGAGCTCGGACATCGCGGCTGCGGTACCCTTCTACGGGTCCAACCCGCCGCTGGACGCGGTCCCGAACATCACGGCCGCGGTCTACGCGGTGTACGGCGCGCTGGACAGCCGCATCAACGCGGGCATCGACGACATCACGACGGCGCTGAATGCGGCAGGCACCACGTGGGACTCGAAGGTCTACGCGGACTCGTCGCACGCGTTCATGAACCACACGCGTGAGAGCCGCTATAGCGCAGCGACCGCGCCGCAGGCATGGGCCGACACGCTCGCCTGGTTCGACCAGCACCTGCGCAGCTAGACATCCCAAGAGACACAACGGAGGTCATTCACCATGAGCCGGATCCCCCTCGCAATCGTCGCCGTGTTGGCCCTGCTGCTCGCCGCCTGCGGAAGCGACCCGACCCCGACGCCGCTGCCGACCGCGACGCCGACGGCGACGCCGGTGCCGCCGGCGACCGCGACCCCGACCCTAGCGCCGACCGCCACGCCGGCTCCCGTCGTGAGCGACGTAAGCATCGAGCTCGGCTCGTACTTCGTGACGCCCAGCGTCGCGTCGGTGCCCGCTGGTACCGTCAACTTCACCGTCAACAACCCCGACACGCGGGCCCACGTCTTCATCGTGATCAAGACCGACCTCGCGCCAGAGGCACTGGTCATGGCGGGAAGCGCGGCGGACCCCGCGGCATCCGGCACGGTGCTCGGGACGATCACGCGAGACCAGCTCGGGGCCGGGGCGTCGGCGAGCATCAGCTTCGAGATGGACGCGGGGAGCTACGTGCTGATCTGCAACCGCGGCAGCCACTACAGCCGCGGGATGACGGTCGCCTTCACGGTGGAGTGACGCCCGGACTGCGCGACGACGGACAAAGAATCAGGCCCGGGCGGGACCGCCCGGGCCTGATCGCTTGCGTTCCCAGACACTCCTAGGACGCGACGACCGCCGCTTCGGACGCTGCTTCAGCAGCTTCGTGCAGGTCCTTCAGCGCGAGGCCCACCTTGTTGCGGAGGACCTTCAGAGTCGGAACGAAGTCCTCCTCCTTGAGCTCCTTGCGGTCGTAAACCTTCACGCCGTCGAGGTAGACCTCGAACCGGCCCTCAGCGACCGGGGTCAGCGCGATCGAGGTCTTGCGGACCTCCCCATCAGCCAACTCGGCGGCGAGACTCGCCGCCTGCCAGAAGTACCCTCAGGAAACGCAGTACTTGATCTCGAGGCGTACCCGTCCTTCGCTCGGCATGGGAACCTCCTTGACGCACCGGTGCGTGCCAGCAGCGCCCAAGATAGCAGAGCGCCGGCCGCCGGCACGCCCGAGGCGCTAGAATAGCGCCATCATGCGCCGATCCGCCTTCCAGACGCTACGGAGTGCCGCGCCGGTCGTCCTCGTCACCGGGGCGCTGGGCGTCGCGCTCTTCGCCTACTTCCAGTCGTTCGGCTCGGGGTTGATGGACCGGGTCACGGGCTGGACAGCGGTCTCGGCGGCCTTCCCGCTCCAGATGCTCGGGACGGACGTGATCGTGAGCGGCACCATCGTCGCGTCCGACCGGTTCGCCTACAACATCGTCGCCGAGTGCACGCTCGTGGGGCCGCTGCTGCTCTACATCGCGGCGGTCCTCGCCTACCCGGCAGGTCTCGCATCGAAGGCCTCGGGCGTGGCGCTCGGCCTGCTCGCCATCGG
>JACZSI010000112.1 GCA_022574265.1 Chloroflexota bacterium
GGACCCGCCCTCAACGAGCGCACCCTCCCGGTTGTGGCGCTGGATCACCAGCCGCTAACCAGATTCAGGAACGGCTGACCCCATCCCGTAAGGGCGCACGGCGCGCGCCCTTCCCCCACGTCGCCTGTCCTCCCTCCTCTCCCCTGGCGGGAGAGGATCGAGGTGAGGGGGGAGCGGTCGCGCGCAGCCAGGTCGACCCTCACCCCCGCCCTCTCCCTGTCCAGGGAGAGGGGGAAGAACCAGGGCCGCCTGTCTCCCCTCCTCTCCCCTGCCCCGGGCGCCAGGGACAAGCGAAAGCGCCCCGCATCGCGGGGCGCTTTCTTCTTGGTCGCCTGGGGGCCGCTTAGAAGCGGCGGGGCTCCCGCGGCCTGGCCTGGTTCACCACCAGCGCCCGGCCTTCCACGCTGTGCTCGTTGAACATCTGGATAGCCTGTTCAAGAGCGCCGTGGTCTTCCATCTCGACGAAACCGAATCCACGGGGCCTGCCCGTCTCGCGGTCTGTCGGGATATGGACCGACACGACGTTCCCTGCCTGAGCAAAGAGGTCGTACAGCTCGTCTCGGGTCATTCGGAACGGCAGATTGCCGACGAACAACCTGTTCCCACTATCTTCCATCGTCACAACGGTACCTCCATGTGTCCGTCACCTTGGATCGGACGTGAGCATTTCCAGCGCACTGTCCGAGCCTTGGGGCCTCGACCTCAACGGAGGGACACACACGCCATTCGCCGTCCTATTCTAGCCTCGCGGGTGCGTACCCGCAAGGTGACGCCGTCCCGTGGCGGCTTCCTTCGCCGCCGGCCTACTCCGCAGCGGCCCCTTCGGGGGGAGATTGCGACCGTGGCGGCCGTCCCGCATAATGGGGCGCGGCCGCCGCGGCGGCCCCTATCCCACCGCGCTGGAGCCAGGAGAACCGCCCTCGTGCACCCCTTCCGCTACGTCGCTGCGAGCAGCATCGACGAGGCCGTGGCCGTGCTCCGTGAGCACGGCGCACGGGCGCGCTGCCTGGCGGGCGGCACGGACATCCTGGTGCAGCTCCGTGGCGGACGCTACGAGCTCGACGCGCTGGTGGACGTCAAAGGCGTGCCGGAGGCCTCGGCGATGCGCCTCGGCCGCGCTGGCCTCGACATCGGTGCCGCCGTGCCCTGTTACCGCATCTACGAAGACGCCAAGGTGGCCGCCGCGTACCCAGGGATCGTGGACGCCGCGTCGCTCATCGGCGGCATCCAGATCCAATCGCGGGCGAGCCTCGGCGGCAACCTCTGCAACGCCGCGCCCAGCGCCGACGGCATCGGACCGCTCCTGGTGCACGACGCCACCGTCGTCATCGCCGGCCCAACCGGCACGCGTACCGTGCCGGTTGATGGCTTCTGCACGGCCCCCGGCAGCACGGTGCTGGACGACGACGAGCTGGTGGTCTCCGTCCACGTCCCCCGGCCACCCACGCGCTTCGGGGCCGCGTATGAGCGGTTCATCCCCCGCAACGAGATGGACATCGCCATCGTCGGCGTCGCGAGCTCGCTCGTGCTCGACCGCTCGGGCAAGCGGATCGAGTCGGCGCGCATCGCGCTCGCCTCCGTCGCCCCGACCCCGATCGTCGCGTCGAAGGCCGCCGCGTCGCTCATCGGCGAGCCCCCGTCCGAGGAGGCGTTCCGCGCCGCGGGCGAGATCGCCGCGGGCGAGGCGTCGCCCATCGACGACATGCGCGGCACGATCGACCAGCGCCGGGACCTCGTGCGCGTGCTCACGCGCCGGACGCTTGCCCTGGCCGCCCAGCGCGCCTCCGCGGGGGCCGCGCGATGACGCAGGCGCCGATCGCCAAGGCCCACGTGCGGTGCGAGCTCAACGGCCAGCCCGTCGAGTTCCTGGCGGACCAGCACATGAGTCTGCTGGAGGCCCTGCGCGAGGTCCTGGACATGACCGGGACCAAGGAAGGCTGCAACGACGGCAACTGCGGCGCCTGCACCGTGACCATGGACGGCCGCATCGTCGACTCGTGCCTCGTGCTGGCACCCGAGGCCGACGGCCGGCGGCTGGAGACCATCGAGGGCGTCGCGCCCCCCGGCGGCCTGCACCCGTTGCAGCAGGCGTTCTTGGAGGAGGCCGCGCTCCAATGCGGCATCTGCACGCCCGGCTTCCTGGTCGCGGCCAAGGCCCTGCTGGAGCGCGAGCCCGCCGCCGACGAGCACCGCATCCGCCACTGGCTCGCGGGGAACCTCTGCCGGTGCACCGGCTACGACAAGATCGTCCGGGCCGTGCTGCGCGCCGAGGCCGAGCAGCCGAAGCCGCGAGCGCGCAGGAGCGGAACCGCATGACATCGAAGACTGAGCCGAAGCGCAAGTTCCGGGTCGTCGGGACCCGGCCCATCCGCCACGACGGCTGGGATAAGGTCTTGGGCCGCGCCGCCTACGGGGCCGACGTCAAGCTCCCCGGCCTCGTCCACGGCGCCGTTCTGCGCAGTCCTCACGCCCACGCCCGCATCGTCAAGATCGATACCGCCAAGGCCGAGAAGGCGCCGGGCGTGCTGGCGGTGATGACCGCCGCCGACATGCCCGTCGCCGCGAGCCAGGTGCTGGACCTCGGGGAGGAGGTCACGAACGCGACCTACGCCAGCGACCGCGTGATGGCCCGCGCGAAGGCCGTCTACAACGGCCACCCCGTGGCGGCCGTGGCGGCGGTGGACCTCAACACAGCGCTCGAGGCGCTCACGCTGATCGACGTCGTGTACGAGGTGCTGACGCCTGTCGTGACCATCGAGCAGGCCATGGCGCCCGGCGCACCGTTGGTGCACGACGACTTGGTCGGCGACGACATCGGCGAGCGCGTCGAGCACACCAACGTGGCCGAGCACATACGCTACGAAGTGGGTGACCCAGAGGCCGGATTCGCCGAAGCGAGCACGATCGTGGAGCTCGAGTGCCGTCTGTCCCGCGCGCACCAGGGCTACATCGAGCCGCAGACCGCCACCGCGTTCTGGAGCCAGGACGGCAAGCTGACGGTCTGGACGAGCACGCAAGCGTCGTTCGGTCAACGGGACGCGCTGGCGGGCGTGCTGATGAGGCCAGTGTCCAGCATCAAGGTCGTCCCGATGGAGATCGGCGGCGGCTTCGGGGGCAAGATCGGCATCTACCTCGAGCCGCTCGCAGCCGTCCTATCCAGGAAGTGCGGACGCCCCGTGAAGCTCGTCATGGAGCGGCGCGCGGTGTTCGACGCGACAGGCCCCGCCCCCGGAGGCATCGTCCGCGTCAAGATGGGCGTCGACGACAAGGGACTGATCACGGCCGCCACGGCGGACATCCGGTACGGTGCGGGGGCGTACCCCGGCGCCCAGATCAACCCGGCGTCCGTCTGCGTCTTCGCGTCCTACCGGATCGCCAATGCCCGCGTCGACGGCTACGACATCGTCATCAACCTCTCGAAGACGTCGGCGTACCGCGCCCCTGGCGCGCCGCAGGCCACGTTCGCCACCGAGACGGTCGTCGACGAGATCTGCCGGCGCATCGGCATGGACCCGGCCGAGTTCCGGCTCCTCAACGCCAGCAAGGAGGGCGACCGCCGCGTGGACGGCCCGGCCTTCCCGCGCATCGGCAACGTCGAGGTCGTCGAGGCCATCAAGGGCTCGGCCCACTACCGCTCCAAGCTCGGGCCCGCGTCGTCGCCCGCCAAGAAGCGCGGCCGTGGCATGGCCAGTGGCTTCTGGCAAGGCATCGGCGGTAAATCGACCGTCACCATCAGCGTGAACAACGACGGCGTCGTGTCGCTCATCGAGGGCAGCGTCGACATCGGCGGGACCCGCGCGTCCATCGCCATGCAGGCCGCCGAGGTCCTCGGCATCGCGGCCGAAGACGTCCACCCGTCCGTGGTCGACACCGACTCCATCGGCCACACGGACCTCACCGCCGGCAGCCGGACGACGTACGCCACCGGGGCCGCCGCCATCAAGGCCGCCGAGCAGGTGGTCGAGGAGATGAAGAACCGGGCCGCCCTGGCGTGGGAGACGGACGCCGGGAACGTCCGCTTCGAGGACGGCGTCTTCTCGAACGCGGTCGCCAAGGGCCAGCGGCTCACGTTCAAGGAGCTGAGCGGCAAGCTCGGCGCGACCGGTGGGCAGATCAGCACGACCGGGGTCGTGAACCTGCGCGGCAGCGGCGGCGGCAGCTTCGCCGCGCACCTGGTCGACGTCGAGGTCGACACCGAGACCGGCAAGGTCGAGATCCTGCGCTACACGGCAGCCCAGGACGCCGGCAAGGCCGTGCACCCCGCCTACGTCGAGGGCCAGATGGAAGGCGGCGCCGTCCAGGGCATCGGGTGGGCGCTCAACGAGGAGTACGTCGTCGGGGACGACGGCGTGATGCAGAACGCGAGTTTCCTCGACTACCGCATGCCGACGACGCTCGATGTGCCGACGATCGAGACGATCATCGTGGAGGTGCCGAACGAGCGCCACCCCTTCGGCGTGCGCGGCATCGGCGAGACCGGCATCGTGCCGCCCATGCCCGCGATCTCGAACGCGCTGCGCGACGCGCTCGGCGTGCGGCTCACGGAGCTGCCCATGAAGCCCGGGCGCATCATGGCCGCGCTGAAGGCCCAGGCCGCGTCGTAGGGGCGCGCGGTGTGTCCGAGGGCGCGATGAATCGCGCCCCTACCAACTGTCTGACGCGAGCGGTATAGACCATGCCAACGGTGTTCATCGCCATGCCGCTACGCAGGTTCACGGGCGGGCAAGCCACCGTCCAGGTGCCCGGTGCGACGCTGCGCGAGGTGGTCGAGAACCTGGAAGTAAGCTTCCCGGGGGTCAAAGCGCGGCTCGTCGACGAAGACGACCCGGACAAGCTGCCGCCGGGCCTCTCGGCCATCGTGGACGGCGAGGCAACGGTGCTGGGACTGCGCCAGCCGCTCGAGCCGGACTCCGAGGTGCACTTCCTGCCGGCGATCGCCGGCGGGGCGGACGCGCCTTAGCTCACCGGCCCCGCGACGAACGTGTCCGTCACCGCCTGGTGCCCGTCGCGCTCCGCGTACGCCTCCTCGCGGAAGAGCCCGAGCGGCTGGAGGACCGGCCAGTCGTTGTAGACGAACAGCACCGACTCGGCCTCCGCGACGTGCTCGTGCCAGGCCCAGGACGGCACGACGAAGGTGTCCTTGCGGCCCCAGTCGAAGCGCTTGCCATTGATGACCGAGTAGCCCTTGCCCTCGATCACGTGGTAGACCGTGCCGCCCGTGTGCCGGTGGGCCTTCGTGTGCCGGCCGGGCTGCATGAGCGACGCGAAGCAGCCGATGGTCGCGAGCGCCGGCCCGCCCGTCAGCGGGTTCGTGTACTCAACCGTGATCGCGTCGTACGGGCTCCCGTCGCTCTCCTTGGCGAGCGTCGTCAGCACCTCGTAGACGTGCGCGAACTTGTAGTTGATCAGGGGGGAGTGCACGCCGTCGTGGTGCACCCACGTGGGCCGCAGCGTCCCCGCGCCGAAGAGCCGCATGGAGGCGTCGTCCGCCTTCGTGATCGGCTGCTTGTCCTCCGGGTACTGCTCCTGGAACTGCGCCTCGAAGTTCATCACCATCGGCACGTCCAGGCCGTCGAGCCAGACCATCGGGCCTTCGCCCTCGTGGCCGTGGTCGTGCCACGTCCAGTTCGGGGTCGTGACGAAGTCGCCCGGGTCCATGTACGACTTCTCGCCCTCGACCGCCGTGTAGGCGCCCGAGCCCTCGATGATGAGGCGCAGCGCCGATGCGGTGTGCCGGTGGCTCGGGGCGACCTCGCCCGGCATGATGATCTGCAGGTTCGCGAGCAGCGTGGACGTGGCGGAGTTCCGCCCCTCCAGGCCGGGGTTGGCGAAGACGAGCACGCGCCGCTCGGCCGAGCGCCCGACCGGCACGAGCTCCGTGGCCCGCATCAGCAGCGGCCGGAAATCATCGTACCGCCACAGGAAGGGCATGGTCTTGAAGGTCTGACGCTCTTGGAGCCACAGCGGGCTGCTGTTGTGCCGCTTCACCTCTTCA
>JACZSI010000113.1 GCA_022574265.1 Chloroflexota bacterium
CCACTGCGTCCGCAATGCCTCGCCGGAGACCGCCAATCCCTGCTCGAGCGCGAGGGCGCGGAACGTCCCCTCCCACGAGCTGGCGTCGTTGCGGGCGAGGGTGCCGTACATGTCGAACGCGATCAGCGTGATGTCCGCGGTCCCGCCCATCAGGACGTTGCCTCCCGGACCGGCAGGCCGGCGGCCGCCATCTGCCGCTTCGTCTCGGCGACCGTGAAGTCGCCGTAGTGGAAGATGCTCGCGGCCAGCGCCGCATCCGCGCGCCCGCCTCCGGGGCCGTCGGAGACCGCCTCGGCCATGTGCGACGGGTTGCCGGCGCCGCCGCTCGCGATGACGGGCACCGGCACGGCGTCGGCCACGGCGCGCGTCAGCTCGAGGTCGTAGCCGTCGAGGTGGCCGTCGCGGTCCATGCTCGTGAGCAGCACCTCGCCGGCGCCGAGGCCGACGGCGTACTCGGCCCACTTCACGGCGTCGATGCCGGTCGGCGTCCGGCCACCGTGGACGTAGACCTCCCACCGCGAGTCCGGGCCGAGCGCGAGGTCGCGCTTGCCGGGGTGGTCGTCCGCGAGCAGGCCGGGGTCCGCGGCGGGGCCGTCGTGGCCGACGCGCCGCGCGTCGATGGCGATGACCATGCACTGGTTGCCGAAGGCCTCGGCGGCCTCGGCGAAGGCGGCGGGGTCGAGGACCGCTGCGGTGTTCATGGCGACCTTGTCGGCGCCGGCCTGGAGGAGCCGCCGGACGTCGGCGGCCGAGCGCACGCCGCCGCCCACGGTCAGCGGTATGAAGACCTGCTCCGAGACGCGTTTCACGACGTCGATCATGGTGTCGCGGCCGTCGGAGCTGGCGGTGATGTCGAGGAAAACGAGCTCGTCGGCGCCCGCGCGGTCGTAGAAGGCAGCGAGCTCGACGGGGTCGCCGGCGTCGCGCAGTCCGACGAACGAGCGGCCCTTGACGACGCGGCCGTCGGTGACGTCGAGGCAGGGGATGATGCGCTTGGTGAGCATGGCGTAGCAAGCATACCAGGGCACCGCCCCGCACCCATGGGCCTGGGCCGAGGCCTGGCTTAGCCGTCGCCGACGGAGAGCTCGATGCGGTTGCCGCTGGGGTCGTCGACGTAGATGGAGTAGCCGCTGTCGCGGTGCGGGCGGATGTTGTCGACCTTCAGCCCCTTGCCCTCGAGCTCGCGCTTGAGGTCCTCGGGGTCGTCGGGGCCGTCGATGGAGATCGTGTGGTGCGGCACGCCGGGCCGGTCGCCGCCCGATGCGTCGAACAGCCCGATCCCGAAGCCGCCGAGCTTGAGGCGCACGACGTCCACGCCGCCCACCTGGTGCCGGCTGCCCTCCTCGGCACCGAGCAGGTCGCGGTAGAACTTGACCGACTCCTCCAGGTTCGTGGCATTGAGGTTCCAGGACCGGATGGTCTTCGCCTTGACCATGTCTCCTCCTCCGGGGGGCGTCTGGTTTGGCGAAGGATGCGCCTGTTGGAGCGCCGGCGCAAGCCATCAGCTGCGGGCAATGTTGCATGTCGATGCGGCGGAATGCATGCCCGCTCGTGCTGAGCCCGTCGAAGTACGAGCCAACGCCAGCTCTTACCAACGTTGCGCTGGGCAGACCTCCCCTCGCCCTTCGACAAGCTCAGGGTGAGCGGGCGGGGCATAGGGCGCCGACCTTTGGAGAGCAATCAGGGCTAGGAGCGCGACCGAGCCCTGCCTACCGCAGCGCGGGGAAGACCTCGGCCGCCGCGAGCCGCATGGCGCCCTCCACGACCTCGCGCGGCGTGCCCGGCCAGCCGAAGCGCAGCGAGAAGTGCGTGACGCCCAGGTCCTTGAAGCGCTGGAGGTCGCGGACCACGTCCTCGGGCGCCCCGAGGACGAAGCGGCCAGCGGCGAGGTCTTCGAAGGGCACGTCGAAGGAGTCGTCGCCGGGCAGCGCCTTGTCCTGCCCCCACTGCGCATACGTCGCGTACTTGGCCGCCAGGAACGGCCGCGCGATCTCGAACGCGCGCTCGCGCGTCTCGGCAACGAACGTCTCGCGGGCCACGGGCAGGACGTCGGCGGGCGGGTGGCCGGCCTCCGCGCGGGCTTGCTTGTAGAGGCCGATCTGGCGTGCGAGCGTCTCGTGCGGCGCGTGCGGGTTCAGATACCAGACGTCGCCCATCGCCCCGATGCGCCGCACCATGCGGTCGCCGTTCGCCGTCACCCAGATGCGCGGATGCGGCTGCTGCACGGGCCGCACGCCGATGTGCACGCCGCTGACGTTATGGAAGCGGCCCTCGTACGTCACCTCGCCGCCGGCCCACAGGAGCTTGGCGAGCTCCAGCGTCTCGAGCATGCGCGGCAGCCGGTCCGCCCGCGCCACGCCGAAGGAGCGGTACTCCTCCTCGCGGTAGCCGAGCGCCGCGGCGACGATGACGCGGCCGTTGGTGATGACGTCGAGCGTCGCGATGTCCTCCGCCATCTGGACCGGGTTGACCAGCCCCATGAGCGCGATGGTGACGAGCTCCATGTCGCCCGTTTCCGCTGCGAGCCGCGCCAGAGACGCCACCGGCTGGAGCATCTGGTACGGGTGCGTCAGGAAGTGCTGCCCGGCGTAGATGTAGTCGTAGCCGAGCTCGCGCGCGAGACGGACGAGCGCCACGATGTCCGCGAAGCGCGCGACCATGTCGCCGTCGCCGGTGTGCTGGAGCAGCCCCGAGAGCGAGAACCCGAACTTCAACGATGCCCCCTAGGCCCGGATGAGGAGAGCGACGCCCCCGAAGGCGATGAGCACCTCGATGGCGACGACGAAGAAGCGGTCCGAGACCCGGCGCGCGATCGCCCCGCCGATCAGCCCGCCGACCATCATGATAGCGCCGAGGATCAGGGCGATGGTGAGCGTCCGGCCCTCCAGGAGCGAGTAGCCGCTGTAGACCGGTATCTTCGCCGCGCTGATCCCCAACGTGGCGACGGCCATCGTGCCCACGAAAGCGTTCCGCACGAGCCCGTAGTTGAGCAGGAATACCGCGCCGAACGGCCCCGCTCCGCCGAACATCGCGGAGAGGAACCCCTGGGCGGCGCCAACCGCCGCAAAGCCGCGGAGCCCGATCCGCACCTGCCCGAGCGGCAGCCGCCGGTAGACCACGACGGCGAGCAAGAAGACGCCGAGGCCCCGCGCCAGCGCCTCGATGGGGGCGTTCGCGAAGACGAACGCGCCCGCGACGGCCCCCGGCACTCCGCCGAGCGCGAACCAGCCCGCCACCCGGTAGTCGATGGACGCGCGGTTCACCCAGATCCTCGAGAAGAGGTGCATCGTGATGGCCACGGTCACGACGGGCACGGCCTCGCGGACGCCGACCGTGAGCGCGACGGCCGGGATCAGCGCGATGGCGGCTCCGATGCCGGCGGCGCCGCCGATGATCGAGGCAGCGAGCGCGGCGATGCCGAGCCCGGCCGCGGCCAGCGGCTCCATGCCTTAGAGGCGCTCGATGATGACGTCGGTCATGTGCTGCGTCGTCGAGACCTCGGCGCCAGGCGGCGCGAGGTCGGCGGTGCGGTGGCCGTCGGCGAGCGCGGTATCGACGGCGGTGCGCACGGCGGCGGCTTCTTCATGCAGGCCGAGCGAGTACTCGAGCATGAAACCGGCGCTGAGGATGGCGGCGATGGGGTTCGCCTTGCCCGAGCCGGCGATGTCCGGCGCGGAGCCGTGGATCGGCTCGTAGAAGCCGCGCATCTTCCGGCGGCGCCCGCCCGCGCCGCTCGGTGTGCCCGCGAGGCTGGCCGAGGGCAGCATGCCGAGCGATGCCGTGAGCACGGCGGCCTCGTCGGAGAGGATGTCGCCGAACAGGTTGGCGGTGACGAGGACGTCGTACTGGGTGGGCTTCTGGATGAGCAGCATCGCGCACGAGTCCGCGAGCTGGTGGTCGAGCTCCACGTCCGGGTACTCCTCACCCATCTCGATGGCGATCTCGCGCCAGACGCGGCTGGACTCCAGCACGTTGGCCTTGTCGACCGAGGTCAGCTTCTTGCGGCGGCCGCGGGCGAGCTCGAAGCCGACGCGCAGGATGCGCACGATCTCCTTCTCCGTGTAGAGCATCGTGTCGACGCCGCGGCGGCCCCGGGAGGTCGTCCAGCGGCGCTTCGGCTTGCCGTAGTACACGCCGCCGGTGAGCTCGCGCACGATGATGAGGTCGGTGCCGGCCACGACCTCAGGTCTGAGGGGGCTCGACCCCTCCAGGCCGGGGTAGGACTTGACCGGGCGGATGTTGGCGTAGACGCCCATGCCCTTGCGCAGGCCCAGGATCGCGGCCTCGGGCCGCACGTCGGCGTTGTCCCACTTCGGTCCGCCGACCGCGCCGAAGAGCACGGCGTCGGCCGAGCGCGCGGCCGCGACGGTCTCCTCGCGCAGCGGGGTGCCGTAGGCGTCGATGGCCGAGCCGCCGACCAGGTCGGTCGCGTAGTTGATCGTGTGGCGCCACTTCGACGCGACGGCGTCCAGGACCTGTTGCGCCGCGCCGGTCACCTCGGGGCCGATGCCGTCGCCGGGCAGGACGAGGATGTTGAAGCTGCCCACTACGTGCGCGCCTTCTCGTATGCCGTGATGGCGTCCGCGTGCTGCATCGTCAGGCCGATCTCGTCGAGGCCCTCAAGCATCGTGTGGCGGCGGAACTCGTGCGTGGCGGGGTCCTGGTGCACCACGAAGCTCGCCCGGAACCCCTCCGAGTCCGACACCTCGCACGTCTCGAGGTCAACCGTGAGCGTGTAGCCGGTCAGCTCGTTCGCCCTGGCCATGATGCCGTCGACGACCGCCTCGGGGAGGATGACGGGGACCAGGCCGTTCTCGAAGCAGTTCTTGTGGAAGATGTCGGCGAAGCTCGGTGCGATGACCGCCTGGAAGCCGGCGCCGCGGAGCGCCCAGACCGCGTGCTCGCGGGAGGAGCCGCTGCCGAAGTTCCGGCCCGTGGCGAGGACCTCGGCGCCCTGGAAGCTGGGGTAGTTGAGCTCGAAGTCCGGGTTCGGCGAGCCGTCGGCGTTCTTCGCCCAGCTCTCGAACAGGAACGGCCCGAACCCCGTCTTCTCGATGCGCTTGAGGTGCTCGGCCGGGATGATCTGGTCGGTGTCGACGTTGGGGCGGTTCAATGCCGCGACCACGCTGGTGACTTTCTTGAATCGCTCCATCGGTTCCTACCACTCCCTGATGTCGACGAAGTGTCCGGCGATGGCGGCGGCGGCTGCCATGGGGGGGCTCACGAGGTGCGTGCGACCGCCGGGGCCCTGGCGCCCCTCGAAGTTCCGGTTGGAGGTCGATGCGCCGCGCTCGCCGGGCGCCAGCTTGTCGGGGTTCATCGCCAAGCACATCGAGCAGCCGGCCTCGCGCCAGTCGAAGCCGGCGGCCTTGAAGATCTCGTCCAGCCCCTCGGCCTCGGCCTGCTGCTTCACGCGCCAGGAGCCGGGCACGACCATCGCGCGCACGCTCGAGGCGACGCGCTTGCCCTCGATGACCGCGGCCGCGGCGCGCAGGTCCTCGATGCGCGCGTTCGTGCACGAGCCGATGAACACGCAGTCGATGTTGATCGACTGGATGGGCGTGTTGGGCTCGAGGCCCATGTACACGAGCGCGCGCTCCGCGGCAGCCGTCTCGGCCGGCGAGCCCAGCGACGACGGATCGGGCACGCGCCCGGTGACCGGCACGACCATGCCCGGGTTCGTGCCCCACGTCACCGACGGCGCGAGCGCGGAGGCGTCGATCTCGACCACGGCGTCGTAGTGGGCGCCGGGGTCGGTCGGCAGCTCGCGCCAGCGCGCGACCGCTTCGTCGAAGGCCGCGCCCTGCGGGGCGTGCCGCCGTCCGCGCAGGTACTCGAACGTGGTCTCGTCGGGCGCGACCATGCCCACGCGGGCGCCGGCCTCGATGGACATGTTGCAGACGGTCAGCCGTCCCTCCATGGACAGCGCGCGGATCGCCTCGCC
>JACZSI010000008.1 GCA_022574265.1 Chloroflexota bacterium
GTCGGCCCCCCGGCGGCCCACGCCTTGATGTTCTCGACCGCCTGCGTGTAGAAGTTCGCGAGCCCATCGAGGGTGGCATAGCCCAGGTGCGGCGACAGCATGACGTTGTCGAGGGCGAGCAGCGGGTGGCCGGCGGGCAGCGGCTCCTCGTCGTAGACGTCCAGCGCCGCGCCCGCGATCGTCCCTTCCCGCAGGGCTTCAACGAGCGCCGATTCGTCGACGATCGGCCCGCGGGAGGTGTTGATGAGATAGGCCGTCGGCTTCATCAGACCGAGCTCCCGCGCGCCGACCCATCCGCGGCTCATCTCCGTCAGCGGCACGTGGATCGTCAGCACGTCGGAGCCCGCGAACAGCTCGTCGAACGAGACGAACGTCGCGCCGCTCGCCGCCGCCCGCTCGGCCGTCAGCGTCGGGCCCCACGCGATGACGCTCATGCCGAAGGCCTGCGCGGTCGTCGCCGTCCGCGTGCCGATGCGTCCCATGCCCAGGATGCCGAGCGTCTTGCCCGCGAGGCCTGGGCCGACGCGCGTCTGCCACCGCCCGGCGCGCATCTCGCGGTCCTCGCGGTACAGGTTGCGCATGACGCCGATGATGAGCCCCCAGACGAGCTCCGGCGTCGACGCCGAGCCCCCGGTGGTCCCCGTGATGACGATGCCGAGGCGGGTCGCCGTCTCGACGTCCACGTGGGGGTGACGGCCGCCGGTGCCCGACAGCAGCTTGAGGTTGGGCAGGCGCTCGAGCAGCGAGCCCGGAAGCTGCGTCCGCTCGCGCATCATCTGGACGACGTCGAAGGGCGCGAGCATCGCGGCGAGCGCGTCGGGGTCGCCCACGTGCTCCGAGAAGCACGTGACCTCGGCGCCGGGGATCGAGTCCCAGTCGGCGAGCTCGCGCGCGGTGCCCTGGTAGTCGTCCAGTACTGCTATCCGCACCATCGATGCCTCCTTGGGAGCTTTTGCTTGCTTTGCCAGCGTCGGTGTCCCACAGCCGTTTCGACCATCCCCCCGTCCCCCTTCCTAGCCAGAAAGGGGGTGATAAAGCCAGCTACGGGGGGCACCCCCGTGCCCCCGGCAAAGGGGCTTTGCCCCTCTGCACACCCCGAGATGTCCTTCGCTGCGCTCGGGATGGCGCGGCCGGACACCGGGCGGCGGATGGGCGTCCGCAAGCGCTGTCATTCTGAGGAGTCCTTCCCGTCAGGGAAGGGCGACGTGAGAATCTCTCACGTCGGGGACTGCTGGCCTGCTCTCACGCGGGCACGGCGGTCGCCGCCTCGAGCTGCTCGTCCGCGTGGTACGACGAGCGCACGAGCGGGCCCGCCGCCACGTGCTTGAAGCCCATCGCGCGCCCGGCCCGCTCCAGCTCCGCGAACTCGCGCGGGTGGTAGAAGCGGTCCATCGCCACGTGGGCGGGCGTGGGGCGCAGGTACTGGCCGACCGTCAGCAGCTCGACGCCCGCCTCCCGCAGGTCGCGCATGGTCTCCACAACCTCGTCCGTCGTCTCGCCGAGCCCGACCATCATCCCGCTCTTGGTGGGGATCTCCGGCGCGTGTGCTCGTGAGCGGGCAAGGAGGTCGAGCGAGAGGTCGTAGTCGCCCTTGGCCCGGACGCTTCTGAAGACGCGCCGGACGGTCTCGATGTTGTGGTTGAGCACCGTGGGGCCGGCATCGAGCACCGTGTGCAGCGCGTCGCGGTCGCCCCGGAAGTCCGGGATGAGCACCTCCACCTTGCACCCCGGTGAGGTCTCGCGGATACGCTCGATGCACTCGGCGAAGACCGATGCGCCGCCGTCGGGAAGGTCGTCGCGGTCGACGGAGGTGATGACGCAGTAGCGGAGGCCGAGGTGCTCGACCGTGCGGGCGAGGCGCGCTGGCTCGCCGGGGTCGAGCGCGGCCGGCTTGCCGCTCGTCACCGCGCAGTAGCGGCAGGCGCGCGTGCAGACGTCGCCGAGGATCATGAACGTGGCGCTCTTGCGCTCCCAGCAGTCGCCGATGTTCGGGCAGCGCGCCTCCTCGCAGACCGTGTGCAGCTCGGCCGAGCGCAGCTCGCGGCGAAGCTCCAGGAAGCCGGGGCCTCCCGGCATGCGCACGGTGAACCACTCGGGCAGGCGGCGCTGGACGCTCAAGACACCTCGCTCACGATGGGCGGGAAGGGTGGGGCCATCCTAGCAGGCCGGTCGGGCTAGCGGGCGGCCGCGTCCTCGGCGGGGTCCGCCATCATGACGTCGTCGACGAAGCAGTAAGCCCACGACTCGTCGGGCTCGAGCGAGCGGATGAGGGCATGGCCCCCCTCGTGGAAGTGCTTGGTCGCGTGCGTGTTCGGCGAGTCGTCGCAGCAGCCGACCTTGCCGCAGACCATGCAGAGGCGCAGGTGCAGCCAGCCGTCGCCGGTCTTGAGGCACTCCTCACAGCCCTCCGCCTCGGTCGTGAGCACCTTGACCATGTCCAGGTGGGAGCAGGCCGGCTCGTTCCGGGCGCGCGCCGGGAGGAATCGGGAGAAGAGGCTTCCAAGTCCCATCAGGCAACGCCTTTCGCGGTCATCATAGCCGCGGCGATGGCCTCGCGCACGCTCTCGACGCCGACGACCTCGATGCCTGGCACGCCCGCTGCGTCGGCGTTCCGCGCGGGGACGAGCGCCCGCGTGAAGCCGTGGCGCGCGGCCTCTTCGAGCCGCCGCTCCACCTGCGGGACCCGACGCACCTCGCCGTTCAGTCCGACCTCGCCGATGGACACGGTCGTGGGGTCCAGCGGCGCGTCGTTGAAGCTCGATGCGATCGCCAGCGCGATGCCGAGGTCCGCCGCGGGCTCGGCGATCCGCAGGCCGCCGGGCACGTTGACCATGATGTCCTGCCCCGCGAGCGCGAGCCCCGCGCGCCGCCCGAGCACCGCGGCGAGCATGACGAGGCGGTTGGCGTCGATGCCGTTGGCGCTCCGCCGCGGCGGCGTGAAGCCGGTGAGGCTCGTCAGCGCCTGCACCTCGCAGAGCAGCGGGCGCGTGCCCTCGATCGTGGCGACGATAGCAGAGCCGGGCACGTTCCCCGAGCGCTCGCCGATGAGCGCGGCCGAAGGGTCGGCGACCTCGGCGAGGCCGTCGCTCGCCATCTCGAGCAGCACGACCTCGTTCGTCGAGCCGAAGCGGTTCTTCGTGCAGCGCAGGACTCGGTAGCTGGAGAGCGCCTCGCCCTCCATGGCGAGCACGACGTCCACCATGTGCTCCAGCACGCGCGGGCCGGCCACGCCGCCGTCCTTGGTGACGTGGCCCGCGAGGAAGACCGGCGCGTCGGACGACTTCGCCCAGCCCAGCAGAAGCTGCGCGCACTCGCGCACCTGCGCGACGCTGCCCGCGGTCGAGGGCGCGGCGTCCGTCGCCAGCGTCTGGATGGAGTCGACGATCAGCAGCCCCGGCTGCGTCCGCTCAAGGACCGCAAGCACGGCATCGGCGCTGGTCTCCGCCAGGAAGAGGACGCCGCTCGCCTCGACGCCGAGACGCTGCGCGCGGAGCCGCACCTGCGCACCCGACTCCTCGCCGGAGACGTAGAGCACGGTGCGCCCCGAGCGGGCGACGCCGGCGGCGATCTGGAGCAGCAGCGTCGACTTGCCGATGCCGGGGTCGCCGGCGAGCAGCAGCACGGACCCCGCGACGACGCCACCACCCAGCAGCCGGTCGAACTCGGGCATGCCGAGGGACAGACGGTGGTCGGCGGGCGCCGACTGCTCGCCGATCGGCGCGGGCTCCGGCGCGAGCGCTCGGCCCTGCTGGCGGACGGCGTGCGGCGCGCGTCTGGGCTCGGCGAACTCCGCGTACGTCCCCCAAGCGCCACACGCCGCGCACCGGCCCTCCCACTTGGGGCTGGCGTGCCCGCAGTCCGAGCAGAGGAAGGAGACCTTGGTCTTGGGGGCCTTGGGAGCCTTGCGTTGAATGGCCACGCACGCATCCTGCCGAAAGGGGGTGCGATGGCGCAAGTGGCTGAGAGACTCCGCGCAGACCAGAAGGGGCACACCACGGTGCGCCCCTTCGATGACCTCGGTTGGATGCGGGACCTAGGCGGCGGGGGCTGGCTCCCGCGTGCCGATGATGAGCTCTTCGGCGTCCTCGTCCGGGCTGGCGTCGACGGTGATCGTGTCGCCCGGCTGGAACTTGGCGCCCAGCACGTCGTCGGAGAGCGGGTCTTCGATCTTCTGCTCGATGATGCGGCGCAGCGGGCGCGCGCCGTACTCGGGGTCGTAGCCCTTCTCGGCCAGCCAGCGCTTGGCGGCGTCGGTGACCTCGAGGCTGAGCCCCTTCTCCAGCAGCGGCTTGCGGATGTCGTTCAGCATCAGGTCCACGATGCTCACGATGTGTTCCTTGGTCAGCCCGTGGAAGACGATCGACCCGTCGATCCGGTTGAGGAACTCGGGCCGGAAGAACTTCTTGACCTCCGCCTCGACCTTCTCCTTCATCTTCGAGTAGGCGTTCTCCTCGAGCTTCTGCTGGTCCGTCTGGACGGAGAAACCGAGGTTGCTGTCGCGCCTGATGAGGTCGGAGCCGATGTTGCTCGTCATCACCACGATGGTGTTGCGGAAGTCCACCTTCCGGCCCTTGGCGTCGGTCAGGTGACCGTCGTCGAAGATCTGGAGGAGGATGTTGAACACATCAGGGTGCGCCTTTTCGATCTCGTCGAACAGGATGCACGTGTAGCCCCGGCGCCGGACGGCGTCGGTCAGCTGCCCGCCCTCGTCGTAGCCGACGTAGCCGGGCGGTGCGCCGACCAGCCTCGCCACGGTGTGGCGCTCCATGAACTCGGACATATCCAGGCGGATCATCGCCTCGTCGGAGCCGAACATGAACTCGGCCAGCGCGCGGACGAGCTCCGTCTTGCCCACGCCCGTCGGGCCCAGGAACAGGAAGCTGCCGATGGGCCGGCGTGGGTCCTTGAGCCCGGCCCGAGCCCGGCGGACCGCCTTGGATATGCTGACGATGGCCTCTTCCTGGCCGATGATGCGGTGGTGGATGTGCTCCTCCATGTGCAGGAGGCGCTCCGTCTCCTCGGTCGCCAGCCGCGTGACGGGGATCCCCGTCCACATGCTGACGACCTCCGCGATCTCCTCGGCGTTGACGACCGGCTGCTCGTCCGCGTTGGACGTCTCCCACTCGCTCTGGAGCTGTTGCAGCTTGTCGGCCAGCTTGAGCTCGCGGTCGCGGAGCTCCGCGGCGTACTCGTACTGCTGCTGAGAGATCGCCTCGTCCTTCTCCTTGCGGACGGTCTCCAGCACCTTCTGCGACTCCTTGAGGGACAGCGGCGTCCCGCTCGTCCGGATGCGGACGCGCGAGCCGGCCTCGTCCATCAAGTCGATGGCCTTGTCCGGGAGGAAGCGGTCGGCGATGAAGCGCGCCGCCAGCGTGGCGGCCGCCTGGAGCGCCTCGTCCTCGATGGTGACTTTGTGGTGCTCCTCGTAGCGGCCCTTGATGCCGCGCAGGATATCGACCGTCTCCTCGGTGGACGGCTCCTCCACGTGGACGGGCTGGAAGCGGCGTTCGAGCGCGGGGTCGCGCTCGACGTACTTGCGGTAGTCATCGAGCGTCGTCGCGCCGATGCACTGAAGCTCGCCGCGCGCGAGCGACGGCTTGAGTATGTTGGCCGCGTCCACCGCGCCTTCGGCGGCGCCGGCACCCACCATGGTGTGCATCTCGTCGATGAACAGGATGCAGTTGCCGGCGGCCTTGATCTCCTCGACGACCTTCTTGAGGCGCTCTTCGAACTCGCCGCGGTACTTCGTGCCCGCGACGAGCGCGCCCATATCCAGCGTGACAACGCGGCGGTTCGCCAGGTTCTGCGGCACGTCGCCGGACGCGACCTGCTGCGCCAGCGCCTCGACGATGGCCGTCTTGCCGACGCCGGGCGGGCCGATCAGCACCGGGTTGTTCTTCGTGCGGCGGCTCAGGATCTGGATGACCCGCGCGATCTCCTTGCTGCGCCCGATGACCGGGTCAAGCTTGCCGGCGCGGGCCGCGGCCGTGAGGTCGATCCCGAGCTGGTCGAGGGTCGGCGTGCGGGTGCCTCCACGGCTCTGGCCGTGGCCCTGCGAGACGCTCTGGTTGAGGATCCGCGTGGTCTCCGCGCGCACCTTGTCGAGCGACACGCCCAGGCTTTCGAGCACGCCGGCGGCGACGCCCTCCCCCTCGCGCATGATGCCGATGAGGAGGTGCTCGGTGCCGATGTAGTGGTGGCTGAGGCGGCGTGCCTCGTCGACCGCCAGCTCGATGACCTTCTTGGCGCGCGGCGTCAGCCCGATGTCGCCGGGCGACGGGCGCTCGCCGCGGCCGATGATGAACTCGACCGCCGAGCGGACCTTGGAAAGCTCGACGCTCAGGCTGGAGAGCACGCGGGCCGCGACCCCATCCGTCTCGCGGACGAGGCCGAGCAGGATGTGCTCCGTCCCGATGTAGTTGTGGTTGAAGCGCTGCGCTTCCTCTTGGGCAAGCGAGAGCACTCTACGGGCGCGTTCTGAGAACTTCTCGAATCTTGAGGCCATCGGTTCAGATCTCCACGGTCGGTCTATGCCGGCTGGGTTACGGGCTGAGGCCGTCTTGGTCTTCTTGCTCGTACCCCGGGTCGATGTACTCCCTCGGTCCCTCGTCCTCCGCCTGCTTCAGGCTCAGGCCCAGGCGGTGCCGCTCCGGGTCGATGTTGACGACGCGCAGTGTCATTGTATCGCCAACCGCGACGACTTCCTTGGGGTGCTGGATGTGCCTTTCGGTCAACTCCGATATGTGGATCAGTCCCTCAATCGTATCATCGATCCGCGCGAACGCGCCGAAGTCGGTCAGTTTGGTGATGGTCCCGCTCACGAGCTGGTTGAGCTTGAACCGCTCCGCCGCCTCGTCCCAGGGCGTTGGCGTCAGCCGCCGCAGGCTCAGCGCGATCCGTCTTGCCTCCTTGTCCACGCGCAGCACGTAGACCTGGACCTCGTCCCCCACGTGCACCGCGTCCTCGACCGACGCAACGGGGGTCCATGACAGCTCGGAGATGTGGATCAGCCCGTCGGCGCCTCCGAGGTCGACGAACGCTCCGAAGCTCGAAACGCCCGTCACCTTACCGCTGCGGACCTCGCCCTCCTTGAGCTCTTCCAGCAGCTTGTCCTTCAAGCCCTCGCGCTGCTCGCGGACCGCTGCCCGCTCCGAGAGCACCGCACGGTTGCGCCGGCGGTTCACCTCGAGGACCTTGAGCGTTATCACCTCGCCGATCCGCGCCGCCAGCGCCGTCTCGTGGTCTTCCCCGGGCGGCACGATCGTCTGCGAGAGCGGGACGAAGGCCTGCACGCCGTCCACGTCCACCACGGCGCCACCGCGGTTGTACCCGGTGATCTTGCCCGTGACGGTCCCGCCCTTCTCGGCGAGCGCCTCGAGGATGACCCAAGCCTCCTCGCCACGAGCGCGGTCTATGGAGAGGACCGCCTCGCCCTCCCCGCCGACGGGGTCCAGCACGTAGACCAGGACCTTGTCGCCGACTTGGTAGTGTGCCGCGGGGTCGTCGCCGATCGTGCGCATCTCGCGCGCCGGGACGACGCCCTCGACCTTGCCGCCCACCGAGACCAGCAGGCCATCGGCATCGGCGCGCATGACCTGTCCATCGACCAGCTCGCCACGCCTGAGCTCCGGAGGAGGAGACGACTCCTCGAGCAGCTCGGCCATGGTGGGCTGTCTGGGACGCTCGGTCCCCGGCTCATCGGCCACAACGACCCCGCTTTTTCGGCCTCACGGCCGCTCCAACGATTGTACGACCCGCTCGATTCGCGTGTAAAGCCGCCGTGGCCTGCTTGAGGGCCTGCCGCTGGCCCTGGCGGCACGGCTCTCCCGATGGTTCGGTGCCGCGCGCACGCCGCTCCATCGGAAGCGGCCCCCTTCCGGAGCATGAAGAAGCCCGGGCGCATGCGCCCGGGCGGCTTCGGTGCGTACCCCTGGCGGTGACCTATTTTCCCAGCGGACTGCTCCGCAAGTATCGTCGGCGCTGGAGCGTTTCACTTCCGTGTTCGGGATGGGAACGGGTGGGGCCACTCCGCTAGAACCACCAGAGGCCCCTATCGTACCGTCCGGGCCCGGTTCGGGTCAACCGCCGCCAGACCTCTGCGCCGCACCACGGCCACCGCGGAGGGCGAATGGGTGTACACCGGCCTTGCCGAACCCCCCATCCGATATGGATGATGGGGAGTGCGGAGGGGCGAAGCCCCTTTGCCGGGGGGACGGGGGGATGGTCGAAAGGGACGGCAAGGGCACCGACGCCACCGGGGACGATACGGAGGCGTCGCGCAAACCCAGGAAGGAGCGCGTAGCGTGAAGAAGATCGCCGTGCTGGCAAGCGGTGGCGACGCGCCCGGCATGAACGCGGCCATCCGCGCCGTCACCCGCGCCGCGCGCTTCCACGGCGCCGGCGTCTGGGGCGTCTGGGACGGCTTCAGCGGCCTCGTCGACCACCGGATCGAGGAGCTAACGAGCCGTGGCGTCGCCGGCATCATGCAGCGCGGCGGGAGCATCATCGGCGCCGGCCGCAGCGAGGAGTTCTTCGACGAGGCCTGCCGCGTCGGCTGCGTGAGCTACCTCCGCGGCGAGGGCATCGAAGGCCTGATCGTCATCGGCGGCAACGGCTCCCTCCAGGGCGCGGCGAAGCTGCACGAGCTCGGCATGCCGACCGTGGTCGTCCCCAGCTCGATCGACAACGACATCGGCGGCACCGAGATATGCATCGGCGTCGACACGGCCATCAACACCGCGGTGGAGGCGATCGACCGCCTGCGCGATACGGCCAGCTCGCACCAGCGGGCGATGATCGTGGAGGTCATGGGCCGCAACTCCGGCTACATCGCCGTGATGTCCGGCATCGCCACGGGCGCTGAGATGATCATCACGCCCGAGCGCCCCGTGGGGCTGGACGAGATATTCGAGCAGATGCGGCTCGGCGGCGAGCACGGCAAGCGGCACTTCATCATCGTGCTCGCGGAAGGGGCCACATGGCCGGCGACGGAGCTGGCCAGGCAGGTCGACGACGCCCCCAACCCGTTCGACGCTCGCTACACGGTGCTCGGCTACATCCAGCGCGGCGGCAGCCCGTCGCGGTTCGACCGCATCCTGGCCACGCGGATGGGCGTGGCCGCCACGGAGGCGCTCCTCGACGGCCGCTCCGGCGTGATGGTCGCGTGGCGCAACAACCGGTGCGAGCTCCTCGACGTGGACGACCTGCCGCCGCTGTCCGACCCGTGGGACGGCTCGCTTGAGCGTGTCCACGAGATCACGGCGACGTAGCGATTGCCCGGCGCCGGCCCGCGCCCGTATAATCGGTGGGTTGCCCCACTTTCCACCGAGCAGGTCACCATGGAAGCGCGAGAAGTAGTCCCCCTCGAAACGAACGAGAAGATCGCCGAGTTCCGGCCGGGCGACACCGTGAAGGTGAGCGTGTGGATCCGCGAGGGCGACCGGCGGCGGCTCCAGAGCTTCCAGGGCGTCGTCATCCGGCGGCGGGCCGGCGGGCCCTCGGCTTCCTTCACCGTCCGCCGCGTGGCCTCCGGCGTCGGCGTCGAGCGCAGCTTCTTGGTCTACTCCCCCAACGTCGAGAGCGTCGAGGTCGTGCGCCGAGGCATCGTCCGGCGCGCCAAGCTCTACTACCTCCGTGGCCTCTCCGGGCGTGCGGCCCGCATCAAGGAGCGCACCCAGACCGGCAAGAGGTAGGGGCGCAATCCATTGCGCCCTGGGCGCGATGAAGTCGGGCCCCAACGCCGGACATCGCCTCCCTGACACCCACCCCCTCCGCCGTGCGCATCCCCCGCGCTATACTCGCCCTCGAGCGCTGATGGCGACCGACAACGACCCCTCCCACGACGGCCCGCTGCCCTACGCCGAGATTGTCGTTGACGCGCGCACCACGGTCCCCGGCGATGTCTTCACCTACGCCGCCCCGCCGCACCTCGGCCTGCGCCCCGGGCACCTCGTCCGCGTGCCGTTCGGCTCGCGCTCCGTCCACGGCGTGGTCCTGCGGCTGACCGGCGAGCTGCGCGTCGACTACGTCAAGCCCGTGCGCGCGCTCGTGCACGCCGAGCCGCTGCTCACCGCGGCGCAGCTCGCCCTCGCCGAGTGGATCGCCGGCTACTACGTGGCGCCGGCCTTCGATGCCATCGCGCCGATGCTGCCGCCGGGGTACCGTGGGCGCTCCCGCCCCGCCGTCCGCCTCCGTCCCGACGCCGCCGAGCCGGAGCGCCTCCCGCGCGGCGCCCGCCGCTTGGCGGCGTACCTCCGCTCGCGCTCGCGTCCGGTGGGCGTCGCGACGCTCTCGGCGCGCCTCGGCCCTTGGGTCCCCAACGCCGTCCGCGCGCTGGTCTCGGCGGGGATGATCGAGGAGCGCGCCGAGGAACCGGAGCCCCGTCCGGCGCGCCGCGAGGTGCGTGTGCTGCGCGCGGGGGCCGAGCCCTCGGCGCTGCTCGCCTTCGCCGAGGGCCTCGTGCGGGCGCCGAAGCAGGCAGCCCTCGCGCGGCGCCTGGCCGAGCCGGCGGCGGCGCCCTACCTGGCGTCGGCGGCCAGGCGCGAGTACGGTCCGGGCGCGGTCTCGGCGCTCGCCGCGAAGGGCATGGCCGTCGTGGAGAGCGCCGCGCCGGACGCCGGGCCGCTGCCCGATCCCGGCGAGACGCCGCTGCTGCCGACGGGAGCGCAGTCTGACGCGCTGGCGGCTATCAATGCCGCGCAGGACCAGGGCAACGCCGCGCAGGACGAGAGCAACGGCGCGCGCCGCGTGTTCCTGCTCGAGGGCGTGACGGGCAGCGGCAAGACCGAGGTATACCTCCAGGCGCTTGCCCACTGCCTCGGCCTCGGCAAGCGCGCCATCGTCTTGGTCCCTGAGCTGTCACTGACGCCCCAGACCGTCGGCCGCTTCGAGGCGCGTTTCCCCGGGCGCGTGGGCCTGCTGCACAGCGGACTCACGCCCGCGCAGCACGCGGAGGAGTGGTGGCGCGTGCGGAGCGGGGAGCGCGGCGTGGTCATCGGGCCGCGCAGCGCCATCTTCGCGCCGCAGCCCGACCTCGGCCTCATCGTCGTCGACGAGGAGCACGAGTGGACCTACAAGCAGACCGAGCTCTCGCCCCGCTACCACGCGCGCGACGTCGCACTCAAGCGCGCGGAGCTCGTGGGAGCCACCGTCGTCCTGGGCAGCGCCACGCCAGACCTGGGCACGGCGTACCAGGCCGAGCGCGGGACGTTCGCCCGCCTGCGGCTGCCGGAGCGCATCGAGCGCTCGGGCGCCGTGACCGCGCTGGCCGACGTCGACGTCGTCGACATGCGCGATGAGCTCGTGGCCGGGAACCGCAGCGTCTTCAGCCGCGCGCTCCAGGACGCGCTGCGCGAGACGCTGGCAGAGGGCGCGCAGGCCATGCTTTTCCTGAACCGCCGCGGCTCAGCTTCCATCGTCGAGTGCCGCGCCTGCGGCCACGTCATGCGCTGCCTGCGCTGCTCGAGTGCGTACACGTATCACGCCGCGACTGCAGGCTCGGCCCAGGGCTCGTCCAGTAGAGAGCAGCTCGTGTGCCACCACTGCAACCGCCGCCACAGCGTCCCGCGGGTCTGTCCGCGGTGCCGCAGCGACCGCATCCGCTTCCTGGGCCTCGGCACGCAGCGCCTCGTCGACGAAGTCGAGGCGCTCCTGCCCGGCGTTCGCGTGCTCCGGTGGGACCGGGACGCCGCGAAGACCGTCGCCGCGCACGCCGAGCTGCTCCGCCGTTTCGTCGCGAAGGAGGCCGACGTCCTGGTCGGCACGCAGATGATCGCCAAGGGGCTCGATATACCGTCGGTGGCCTTGGTCGGCATCGTGCTCGCTGACATCGGTCTCCACACCCCGGACTTCCGTGCGCCTGAGCGTACCTTCCAGCTGCTCACGCAGGTCGCGGGCCGCGCGGGCCGTGGTCCGGAGCCAGGGCGGGTCGTCATCCAGACCTACGTGCCGGACCACTACGCGATCGAGGCCGCCGCGGCCCAGGACTACGCCCGCTTCTACTCGCAGGAGATCGACTACCGGCGCGCGCAGGCCAACCCGCCGCTGACGCGCCTCGTGCGGCTGCTGTTCGGGCACACGGACCGCGACGCCGCTCGGCGCGAGGCGGCCCGGATGGCGAACGTCTTGGGCCGCGTGATCCGCGAGTGGGACATGCACGGCGTGGAGGTCGTGGGTCCGGCGCCGACGTACCCGCCGCGCGTGCGCAACGCCTGGCGCTGGCACCTGCTCGTGCGCGCACCCGACCCGCGGCTGCTGCTCGACAAGGTCAAGGTGCCGCCGGGCTGGACGGTCGACGTCGACCCGGTCGACGTGTTCTGACCCGCGCTGGATTTGCAACGCCGGGCACGCGAGGTATGGTGCTCGTCGGCGCGCCGATCGATACCTCCCCGAAGATCGGCGAGGAGCATGGGATGGCACAGACCAAAGCCTACGTCCTGGTGGAGGTCGCGACCGGGCACATTCCAGCCGCTGTCGCCGGACTCCGCGAGATACCGGGCCTCGTGTCGGTCGACTCGGTCATGGGGCCGTTCGACGTCTTGGTGGTGCTCGTGGACGACCTGGCAGCCGCAGGTAACGTCGTCGCCGAGCACGTGCACCCCGTGAGCGGTGTCGTGCGCACGGTGACGTGTCTGGTTATCGGCTAGCGTCGGTCGTCGCGGCCGAGGCGCAGCCGGAACCGATCTCAGGCGGTGCGTGTCCATGGTGGAGATGGGGAGCCCCATCGCTGCCGGCCGGCATTGTTCGGGGAGGCTAGGGCAACTCGGCGGCCGCGCTTCGACTGACGAACGCGGCTGGGGGCCGCGGGCTTCGCGCACACGGGACGGCCGAGGCTATTCGTGGCGGTGATGCTGGTGCTCCGCAGCCTCGATCAGCTCAACGATCGCGTGCCTCGCCTCCTCCTCCTCCCCGGCCTCGATGCGCTCCAGTGCTTCGCTGGCGCCCTCAGACTCGGTTCCGCCGGTCTCGGCTATGAAGTGCTCGAGATGGTGGCCGGCTTCGGGGCCGTCGCCGGCCTGAGCAGCGCCGAGCGCGAGCTGGAGGTGGAGCTCGCCGCGGCTCAAGTCTGGCTCGGCGACTCCGGCCAGCATCCCTTCGATCTCGTGCTCGGCGTCGTGGAGCTGTCCGCTGTTGAGGGAGCCCAGGGCCGCCTCCATCCGCCCCCGGTGCCCGGCGTCCTCGATCAGCTCGATCGCGTGGCGGACGTGGTGCGCGGCCTCATCCACCCGCCCGCCCGCCAACGCGGTCAGCGTCATCCAGTGATGTATCGCAACCGCATCGCCCAGGGTCGGCTCCGTGTGCGAGTCGCTGCCTTCGAGGCTTTCGACATAGGCCGCGATCAGGTCGAGCTCCTGGTCGCTGATCCGCTCGGCGCCGAACGCGGGCATCGTGCCCAGGGGGCTGCGGACCTGGCGCAGCACCTGCTCCGCGCTGTGGCCTGGCAGCCCGGGCGCGATGTCGGTCCCCTCGGCGCCGACGCCGTGGCAGCCCGAGCATCCCTTGACCGCGAAGAGCCGCTGGCCCTGCTCCCCGGAGGAGAGGGTAGCGGACGGCGTCGGGGTCGCCATCTGGTCCTCGCAGGCAGCGAGCAGTACTGCAATGCCGAGTGTGGCAGCAAACGCGAGGCCGTGGCGATAGCGCATCTCGTGCTCCCCTGTGCCGCTAGGCGTCAGCGTCGCCCTGGACCTCGGCCTGCGTCCGCGTCGGGAGCCCGTAGAGGTGGATGAAGCCGGGCGCGGCGCCTTGGTCGAAGGAATCGCCCGCGTCGTACGTCGCCAGGTCGTGCCGGTACAGCGAGGAGTCGCTGCTCCGGCCGGCGACCGTGCTCGCGCCCTTGTGCAGCCGCACCCGGACCGTGCCGGAGACGTGGCGCTGCGAGCTGGCGACGTAGGCGTCCAGGTCGCGGCGGTGGCTGGAGAACCACAGACCGTTGTAGACGATGTCGGCGTACTCCTGCGCGAGCCGCTCCTTGAAGCGCGACTGGTCCTTGGTGAGGCAGAGCGCCTCGAGCGCGCGGTGGGCCTGGTGCAGAACGACCGCGGCCGGCGCCTCGTAGACCTCGCGTGACTTGATGCCGACGAGCCGGTTCTCGACGTGGTCGATGCGCCCGACGCCGTGGCTGCCCGCCGCCTCGTTCAGCAGCTCGATGAGCGCGACGCCGCCGAGCTCCTCGCCGTCGACGCTCGTGGGCACGCCCTGGCGGAAGGCGATCTCGACGTAGCGCGCCTCGTCCGGCGCGGCGTCCGCCGAGACCGTCCAGGCGTACGCCTCCTCCGGCGGCTCGACCCACGGGTCCTCGAGGTCGCCGGCCTCGACGCTGCGCCCCCACAGGTTCTCGTCGACGGAATACGGGCTGCGCTTGTTCAGGTCGAGCGGCAGGTCGCGTTCGCGGGCGTAGGCGATCTCCTCGGCGCGGCTCATGCCCCACTCGCGGGCGGGCGCGATCACCTTGATCTGCGGGGCGAGGGCCGCCGCGCTCACGTCGAACCGCACCTGGTCGTTCCCCTTGCCGGTGCAGCCGTGCGCGATCGCGAACGCCTGCTCCTCGACGGCGACGCGCACGAGGTGCTTGGCGATCAGCGGGCGGCCGAGCGCCGTGGCGAGCGGGTACACGCCTTCATAGAGCGCCCCGGCCTGGAGCGCGGGCCAGACGAAGTCGCGGACGAACTCCTCGCGCGCGTCGAGCACGTCGGCGCGCACGGCGCCGATGGCCAGCGCCCGCTTGCGCGCTCCCTCGAGGTCGACGGGCCCGCCGAGGTCGAGGGTGAGCGTGGCGACCTCGGCGTCGTAGTGCTCCATGAGCCAGCGCACGGCCACGGACGTGTCCAGGCCGCCGCTGTAGGCGAGCACGATCTTCTGCATGGGGGATCGGGGTCCTTTCGGTCGGGCCGGCTGCTAGGAGGCCAGCGCCCTGGCGAGGCCCCGGTCCAGCTTGGCCATCGCCTCGTCCACCTCCGCCTCCGTCACGATGAGCGGCGGCATGAAGCGGATCGCGTCGGGCCGGACCGGATTGAGCAGCAGCCCCTCGTCGTTCGAGGCGGCCACCACCTTGGCGGCAATCGTATCATCGAACTGGAGGGCCAGCAAAAGACCCATGCCCCGCACGTCGGCCACCGTCGGCTGGTGCGCGGCCATGAACGATTCGAGCGCCGAGCGCATGTAGGCGCCCACCCGCTTGGCGTGCCCCGGCACGTCGTTCTCGATCATGTAGCGCACCGTCGCGTTGGCCGCGGCCGTCGCCAGCGCGTTGCCGCCGAAGGTGCTGCCGTGATCCCCGGGCTCGAGCACGTCGCAGGAGTCCTTGCACAGGAACGCGCCGACCGGGACGCCGTTCCCGAGCGCCTTGGCGAGCGTCATCACGTCCGGCTCGACGTCGAACGACTGGTGGCCGAAGAGCGTGCCGAGGCGGCCCATGCCGGTCTGGATCTCGTCGAAGATGAGCAGCAGACCGTTGGCGTCGCACCACTCGCGCAGGCCCTTGAGGTAGCCCTCGGTCGGCACGTTCACGCCGCCCTCGCCCTGGACGGGCTCCACCATCACCGCGGCGGTCGCCGCGGTCGTCGCCTGCTTCACGGCCTCGAGGTCGTCGAACGGCACGTTCACGAAGCCGGGCGTGAGCGGCTTCCACCGCTCCTGGTACGCCGGCTGGCCGGTCGCCGCCGCCATCGCGAGCGTGCGGCCGTGGAAGGAGTTGAGCATCGTGATGATCTCTTGCGCGCCGTCGCGGTGCATGCGGCCGTACTTCTTGGCGAGCTTCACCGCGCCTTCGTTGGCCTCCGCGCCGCTGTTGCAGAAGAAGACCTTGTCCAGCCCGCAGCTCTCGATCAGCGCCTCCGCGAGCTCGAGCTGCGGCACGGTGTAGAACTGGTTCGACGTCTGGATCAGCGTCGCCGCCTGGTGCTGGACCGCCGCGGTCACCGCGGGGTGCGCGTGTCCCAGGTTGACGACGGCCCAACCAGCCGTGAAGTCGAGGTACTCCTTGCCCTCGACGTCCCACACGCGCACGCCCTCGCCGCGCTCGATCACGACCGGCTGGCGGTTCACCACGTGCATGTAGTAGCGGGCCTCCTGCGCCATCCAGTCGGTCGTCATTCGGCCTCCCCGCCGAGCAGCTCGTCGAGCGCCTCCACCGAGTCGCCGAGCGCGTCGGCGCCGCCCTGGAGCGCCTCCACCGCCTCCCGCAGGCTATCGAGGATCGGCGCGAGGTCCTCGGGCGCGATGCCGCCCGCCACGGGCTCGCCGCCCACGCCGCTGGATGGGCGCACGAGCCGCTCGCCGCCGAGCAGCGCGCGCACCGCCTCCTCCAGCGTCGGCTCCATGACCACGGTGTTCGCGGTCGCTAGGATCACGCGCTTGAGCTCGGGGAACCGGACCGACGCGACGGACTCGGCCTGGAGGTAGATCGGCTCGACGTAGAGCAGCGCCTCGCCGATGGGGATGACCAGCAAGTTCCCCCGGAAGACGCGCGAGCCGGACTGGTCCCAGAGCGTGAACTGCGCGGAGATGTCCGTGTCATTGTCGATGCGCGCCTCGATCTGGCCCGGCCCCTCGAAGAGCCGGTCCTTGGGGAAGACGAACGTGATGAGCTCGCCGTAGTGCTCCCCGTCGGAGCGCGCGGCCATCCAGGCGACCAGGTTCGGCTTGTCGCGCGGCGTGAAGGGAAGGATGAGCACGAACTCCGCGGTGTCCTCGTCCGGCAGCTTCATGATGACGTAGTAGGGCGTGATGTCCCGTTCGCGGCCCTCGAAGCCGACGATCTCCTGGGCCAGCTCCCACTGGTCCTCCTTCAGGAAGAACTCCTTCGCGTCGGTCATGTGGTAGAGCAGGTACGCGTCGGCCTGGGCGCGGAGCAGCTCCTCTGGGTAGCGGACGTGCTGGCGCAGACCGGGCGGCATCTCCTCCTTCGGCTTGAACAGGGCGGGGAACGTGGCGCGGTAGACCCCGAGAAGCGGGTCGGCGCGTTCTTCGGACTCGAACGTGTAGAACTCCATCGAGCCGTTGAAGGCGTCGATCACCACCTTGACGCTGTTGCGGATGTAGTTGAACGAGCCGGTCCTGCTCGCGTCCTCGAGCTCCAGCGTCTGGCGGCGTGAGTACGGGATGCGGTCGGTGGTGAGATAGGCGTCCTGTATCCAGAAGAGCCGGCCCTCGTCCACGACCATGTAGGGGTCGTCGTCCAGCAGCAGGAAGGGAGCGACCGCGCGGACCCGTTCGTGGATGTTGCGGCGGTAAAGGACGCGGCTATCGTCCCGGAGCTGCCCGCTGATGAGTATGTTCAGGTCGCCAAGCTCCCATGCGAACGCCGCACGGCGGAAGAAGCTCGAGAGGACCACGCCCCCGGTCCCCTCGTAGCGGTCGAGGAACACCGGGAGGGCGTCGGACGCGCTGCCGGGGCGGTCGAACTGCGGCTCCGTCGTGTTGACGATGGCCACGTCGTCGGTCACGGCCCCGGGCGGCAGCTCCTGGCCCGCCGGTGCGCGTATGTCGCGGTCGCTCCGCCCGAAGACCTCGCCGTAGTAGATCCGCGGCTCGTCGATGGTGATCGCACCGATGCTCGGTATGTTCTGGATCACGAAGTTCGGCTGTCCCGTGGGCGTGAAGTCGGTCGCCGTGCTCATCGCGATGCCGTAGCCGTGCGTGTAGACGAGCCGCCGGTTGACCCAGTTCTGCGCCGTCTCGTCCAGCCCGGCTTGCAGCACCTCGCGCGTGCCGAGCAGCACCTGACGGTACTCGCCGTCGATCACGTAGCGGTCGACGTCCACGTCGAGGAAGTTGTAGTAGAGCCGCAGGTGCTGGACCTGGTTGTACACGTCCTCCAGCGGCCGTGGGTCCCAGAGCCTGATGTTGTTGATGGTCTCCGGGTTGGCGGCGATGTCCGCGGCGAGGTTCTCGTCGTTGACGACGTAGGGGCGCTCGGAGACGCGGTCGAGGTCCAGGTCGTAGCCCATGCGCGTCCACTCGATGTTGCGCTCGATGTAGGGGCGCTCGCGCTCGAGCTCCGAGGGGTCCACGGCCAAGCGCTGCACCATCGCCGGCCACAGCACCCCCGCGAACAGCGCCGCGAGCACCCAGAGCCCGAACGCCACGAAGATGAGGCGCATCGACTGCCGCGGGTTCTGGACACGGATGGCGAAGAGCATCAGGCCGCCGGAGATGAGCGCGATCACCGTCAGCACCCACAGCGCGGGGATCCGCGCGGTCACGTCCGCGTACGTCGCGCCCGTGACGGCGCCGGCGGACGAGAAGAGCGTCTCGTAGATGTCCAGGAAGTGCGCGAAGGCGATCGTCGCCATCAGCGCCGCCCCGGCGATCGCGAGCTGCGTCCGGATAGCCGGCGCCGTGGTCATCACCGTGGGGCTGAGCCCGCGCGCCGTGAAGATCAGCAGGTAGACCGCCGTGGTCGTCACGCCGGTGACGATGATGAGGCCCATCAGCCAGCCCTGCACCGTGTGCAGCACCGGCATGTTGAAGACGTAGAAGGCCACGTCGTTGCCGAACTGTGGGTCGACGATGCCGAAGGGCTGGGCGTTCACGTACTGCAGCAGCACCAGCCACCGGTCGGCTAGCGCGGAGGCGAAGCTGAACGTGATGATGGCGCCAACGACGGCCATCCCCGTCACGATGCCGCGGTGGATCCAGACCACCAGCTCCGGCGAGAAGGGAAGCTCGGTCGCGCCCCACGACGTCCTGTACGCCTTCCAGAACGCGAACCCGATCACCGCCCCGGCGGTCACGGACCCCACGACGAAGAGGAAGACGCGCGTGACGAGCATCGTCCGGAAGACGCTGCTCAGCTCCAGATGCGAGAACCAGAGCCAGTCGGTGTAGGCGCCGCGCAGGAAGTCCAACGCGACGTAGAGGCCCAGCAGCGCCGCCGCCGCGAGCGTGACCCGCAGGTACGCGTTCGTGCCCGCCGGCAGCGAGGCATAGGCGCCCTCGTCCGGCGCTGCTCCGCCGTTCCCCCTGCCGCTATCGGTCGGTTCCAGAGCCATGCCTATGCCCTCGCCTACACCACCGTCGTCCCGGGGGACGCGCCGTTCACGCACGCGACGAGCGCATGCGGGGTCGCGGCGTTGATGATATGCGGTTCGACGCCGGCCATGCGCGCGTCGATGCACGCCTGGACCTTGGGGATCATGCCACCCTTGACGATCCCGGAGGAGATCAGCGCCTCGGCCCGCGCCACGGGCAGGTGGCCTAACAGCCGGCCATCGTCCAGCACGCCGTCCACGTCGGTGAGGAACACCAGGTGCGTGGCGCCGAGCGCGGCCGCCAGAGCGCCGGCCACGGTGTCGGCGTTCACGTTCAGCAGCCGGTACCCCTCGCTCTCGTCCACCGCGAGCGGTGCGACCACCGGGATGTAACCCGCCACCATGAGCGCCTCCAGTGGCCCCACGTCCACCTCCACCTTGCCTGCCACCAGCCCCAGCGCGGGGTCGGTCACGCGGCCGCGCAGCATCGCGCCGTCGGCGCCGGACAGCCCGGCCGCGCGCCCGCCCTCGGCCAGCAGCCCCGCCACCAGCCGCTTGTTGATGAGGCCGGCGAGCACGGCCGAGGCCACGTCCAGGCCCGCGGCGTCGGTGACGCGCAGGCCGCGCACGAACTCGGCGCGGAGCCCGAGCTTCTGCATCCACGACGTGATCTCGGGTCCCCCGCCGTGAACGAGCACCGGCCGCAACCCGACGTATTTGAGCAACACCACGTCCACGGCGAAGGAGTTCTGGAACTCCTCATCCAGCATGGCGCTGCCCCCGTACTTGATCACGATGGTCTTGTCGTAGAACCGTTGGATGTACGGCAGGGCCTCGATCAGGACCTCGGCTTTGTCGATCAGCTGCTTCATGGGCGATCCGTAGTCGGGACGTTAGAAACCGCCGCCCCCCCGCTCGCGGCGCGCGTCCGCCACCTCGTCGATGCTCTCAAGGAGGCTACGGTACAAAAGGACGTTGCGGACCGCCGCAGACAGGACGGCCGTCAGCAGCTCACCCCGATGGGCCGCCCGTCCCGCCTCGACCGTCGGGAAGGCCCGGACCAAACCCAGCACCTTGCCCCTCATTCGCAGCGGTACGCAGAGGAGGGGTCGAACCTCGCCATCCTGCGCCGTATCCACATCGGCCACGAAGCGCGGATCCCGGCCCGGGTCGTCGGTGGCGACCAATCCACCGGTCTGGAGCACCGTGGCCGTGAGGCCCGTGCTCCGAGGCAGCCGCTCACGGTCCGTGCTGCCATCCATATCGCCCTGGCCCTCGAGAACCAGCTCGCCCGTGATATTGTCGATCAGGTAGAGCGACGCCAGGGATGCTGGCAGTCGGCGTGCGACGATCCGCATCACGCCATCCATCACGCGTTGGGGCTCTACCTCGAGGGTGATGACCTCGCAGATCTCGCGAACCATTTCGGCATCGCGCCCCGAGTTCGCTTCGGTCACCAGCAGGTCGTCTTCGAGCGGGGCCGTGACGTCGCCCGGATCTTCAGCCCGGACGCCCTTCCCACGCACATCGTCTCTCGAGTGCGCCAGGAAGTGGGCCACGGGCCGTGCCAACAATCCCAGCAGCGCCAGCTCGTCTTGACCGAATGGAGCCCCCCCCACGCGGTCGGTGGCACAGATCACGCCCAACGGACGGTGACCGTCACGCAGGGGAACCACGGCGAGCGAGGACGATTCGTATTGATCACCGCGGTCGGTGCGGCTCGTGAAGCGGTCATCGGTGTACACGTCATCGACCAATACGGACTCTCCCAGCGACAGGGCCACGCCGGCGACGCCCTCGCCAAGGGCCACCGGATCCATCTCGGTCGCGGCCAGGGGCGAGCCGGTGGCCGCCGCCACCAGCAGCTCGTTGGCCTCTTCGTCCAGTATCAGCAGCGACGTCTTCGATGCATCCAGCAGGTCGGCAGCCGCGATGACGGCAGCGTCGGCGAAGGCTGCCAACCCTGCGTCGACCCCCAGCTCCGAAGCCCGGTCCGCCTCGGCGTAGAGTGAGGCCATCAGCTCGTCCAGGCGTCCGATCCGTTCGCGCAGGTGCCGCCATTTGAACCCGACATCGAAGACGGCCAGTGCCCGCCGGACCGACAGAACGAGCTCTTCGTCGTGCAGGGGCTTGGCCAGGTAGTCGCTGGCATCCAGCCGCAACGCCTCCAACACGAGATCCTGGTCGGCGCTGGCCGAGAGCATGATGACCTGCGTGCTCGGCCGGATGTCCCGCAGCTGACGCAGGACCTCGATGCCGCTCATGTCGTCCAGGGTGACGTCGAGCACCACGACAGCGATGTCCGAGTTCCCGACCGCGGCCAGCGCCTCCTTGCCGGAGCTGACGGACTCGGCGTCGATCCCCACGTCCGCCAGCGTCTCCCGGATGGCGTCGCGAAAGAAACGCTCGTCATCGACGATCAGAACGCGGGGGATGATTTCCGCCATTTAGCCGATCGGCCTCCGCCCCGATTCCGCTTCCGGGGCTGCCCGCCTACTTTAGAGGATGTAGCGCGAGAGATCCTCGTCTTGCACGAGATCCTCGAGCCGCTCGCGCACGAAGGCCTCGTCAACCACGTGCTGGCTGCCACCCAGGTCGGGCGCATCGAAGCTCCGTTGTTCCAACAGCTTCTCCATGACCGTGTGCAG
>JACZSI010000114.1 GCA_022574265.1 Chloroflexota bacterium
AAACCTCAGTCAAGCGCTAACGCGGGACAGCAGCCTCGCCGACCTGTTGATCCCCTAGAATAGCGTGTGGCTTTGACTCGGACACTTGCGCGAGCGTACAATACGCCACAGCCCTTCCGAGGCGGAAGAGCGCAGGGTAGCTTGACCAATGAACACCAGACCAGGCTCGGAGCACCATGAGGCCCTTGAGAAGCACCTGGGCATATCCTTTGCCGATGGAGGGCTTCTATCTCTGGCCTTGACCCATCCCTCCGCCGTCAACGAGGACCCCCTATCCTTTTCCTCCTCCAACCAGAGACTGGAGTTCCTTGGGGATTCCTTCATAGACTTCGTAGTAGCCCAGGAGCTGTACCATCGCCTGCCCCAGGAGTCGGAAGGGGAGCTTACGGAGCTTCGCTCGTCCATCGTACGGGGCGAGACCCTGGCGAGGGTGGCCCGCAACCTCTCCCTGGGCTCCTTTCTCCACATGGGTCAGGGAGAGGAGGGGAGTGGTGGACGTGACCGGGAGTCCAACCTGGCCGCTACCCTGGAGGCCGTGGTCGGCGCTCTGCTGCTGGACCAGGGGGCAGACGTTGCCTACGGCATCACCCTTGGCCTTCTACGGACGGAGCTGGAACGCACGGTGCAGGAAGGCGTTGCCAAAGACCCTAAATCGAAGCTTCAGGAGTTGGCCCAGGGCATGGGCAAAGGCTCCCCGGTCTACCGCACAATCGGCGAGTCCGGCCCCGAACACCTCAGAGTCTTCACCATCGAGGTGGTCGTGGCGGGCCAGGTCATGGGCACAGGCTCCGGACACCGCAAGGTGGACGGCGAGCGAGCCGCCCCGCCGCTCGAGGCGCACGGGAGCGCCGGGCGACACGAAGACGCGGTCCTTGCCCTGCGCGCAGCCCGTGAGGGCCACGTGCGCCGTCTTCGAGCCGTCGTTGATGAAGAAGCGGTGCGCGGCGACGGACGCGGCACGGCGCTTGGCGGCGTGCCCCGTCTTGGGGAGGGCCGCGAGCCGGTCGAGGTTCTTGTGGGCGATGGCGTTGGCGGGGTCGATCGCGATGGCGCCTTTGAACGCTTTGGTGGCGCCCTTGGCGTCGCCCAGCTCGAGCAGCGCCTTGCCGAGGCGGTTCCATGCGTCGGCGTCGGCCGGCGACGCCTTGGTGAGCTTTCGGTTGACGGCGGCGGCCTCTTTCCAGCGGCCGTCCATAGCGAGGCCGATGGCCTCTCTCGTCCGCTCCTTCAGCAGTCTGACTGAATCGTCTTCGCGATACACCATGTTCACGCTCCGGGCCGCACGCGCTGCCGGCTAGGTTCTTCTTGGGATCCTTCCAACGCCGACGAGCAGCCGGTGCTCGATCGAGATGCAGTGGTCCATGACCACGTCGAGGCCTGCTTGCCGCGCGCGCTCAGCGGCCTGCTCGTTCACGATCCCCAGCTGCATCCACCCCGCCGACGCTCCGGCCTCGATGGCCGCGTCCACCACCGGGGGCACGTCGGCCGCCCGCCGGAATATATCGACGAGGTCGATGTGCCCGGGCACCGATCCGAGGTCCGGGTACGGCTGCTCGCCGAGCACCGGGCCTTCGAGCCGGGGGTTGACGGGGATGACGCGGTAGCCCTGCGACTGCAGGTACTTCGCAACGGTATGGCTCGGCCGGTCCTCCCGGTCGGAGAGCCCCACCACCGCGATCACCTTCGATCTTGTCAATATCTCTTCTATTGTTGCCATGTATATGACATCAGGCAAGGAGGGTTTGCCCCGCCGAGGCGTTCCACGGCGCCGCGACCCGATGCGCGCTAGATTGCGCAATCCGAGCGATGCTCGTCAATGCCTTTTCGGGCACGGTGATCCCCGATTTCGGGGCGGTTTGAGGGAGCCGCACCCCGTGGTGCGGCTCCAAGAGCGTCGGAAGACGGCCGGTGGGACGGTGGGGACGTGGCCGTGGCCTGGTGGCGCTAGGCTTTGTCCAGCTCGAAGGCGGCGTGGAGGACCCGGACGGCGTCGTCGAGGTGCGCCTCGGCCACGATGCACGTGATACGGATCTGCGACGTGGTGATCATCTCGATGTTGATGGACGCGTCCGCGAGCGCCCGGAACATGCGCGAGGCGTATCCGGGGGCGTTCTGCATGCCCGTCCCGACGATGCTGACGGCGCCGAGGTCCGTGTCGCTGACGCAGTCGGCGGCGCCGATCTCGCCGGCGACGCGCCGCGAGATCTCAAGGGCCGCGCCGGCGTCGGTCTTCGCGACGGTGAACGACACGTCGGTCAGCCGCTCCGCGCTGGCGCTCTGGACGATGGTATCGACGCTGACGTTGGCCTCGGAGAGCGGCTCGAAGACCGCGGCGACGATGCCGGGGCGGTCGGGCACGGCGCGGACGGTGATGCGGGCGACGCCGCGCTCGTAGGTCACGCCGCTCACGCGGTTGCGGGCTTCCATCTCGCCCATGCTTGCCATCTCGCCTCCTGAGGGGTCCTCCAGGTCGTGGATCAGCGTGCCGGGGCGGTCCCCGGCGGCGCCGGCCACGAGGACCGGCACGTGGTACCAGGCCGCGAGCTCGATCGCCCGCGGGTGCATCTTGGCGCCGTAGCTCGCGAGCTCCAGCATCTCCTCGTACCCGATCTCGAAGAGCTGCCGCGCCTCCGGCACGACATGCGGGTCGGCGGTGTAGATGCCGCTCACGTCCGTGTAGACCTCGCAGCGCTCGGCCCCGAGCGCCGCGGCCAGGGCGACCGCGGTCGTGTCCGACCCGCCGCGTCCGAGCGTCGTGACGTCTTCATCGGCGGTCGTGCCCTGGAAGCCGGCGATGATGACGATCCGGCCACGGTCGAGCTCACGCCGCACGCGCTTGGGGTCGAGGGCGACGATGGACGCGCGGCCGTGCGCGGTGTCGGTGCGGATGCCGGCCTGCGCCGCGTTCATGCTGACGGCGTCGGCGCCGAGCTCGCGGAGCGCCATCGCCACGAGCGTGCACGAGACCAGCTCGCCGGTGGAGAGCAGCAGGTCGAGCTCGCGCGGGTCCGGGTTGGCGGCGATCGAGTGCGCGAGCGCGATGAGCTCGTCGGTGGTGTCGCCCATCGCGGAGACGACCACGGCGACCTGGTTCCCGGCCTCGCGGCATGCCACGATGCGCTCGGCGACGTGGCGGATGCGCGCGGCGTCCGCGACGGACGTCCCGCCGTACTTCTGGACGAGCAGCGCCATCAGCCGAGCTCCGCGGGGAGGCTTGGCAGCACCTCGGCCCCGGCCGGCGAGGGCTCCAGCACCCGGAAGGTGCCGGGCAGGCCGGACTTGTCGGCCGCGTCGGCCATCTCGGCGCCGATGGTGAAGGCGCGGTTCTCGCCCTTGGTGGTGAGCGCCACCACGGACGACCCGGCGCCGGAGAGGAACACGCCGCGTGCGCCCGCGCTGAGCGCGCCCTCGAAGATCACCTTCATCTCACGGAAGACGGCGCGGCGCTGTGGCTGGTGGAGGCGGTCCTCGGTGGCGAGCCGCAGGTACTCCGGCCGGTCGAGCGCGAAGGCGGCGACCAACAAGGCGGTGCGGCCGACGTTGTGCACGGCGTCTTCGAGCGAGACCGTCGCGGGCAGGACCTCGCGCGCCTTCTTGGTGGACAGCGGGCGCTCGGGGATGAAGACGACGCACTGCAGATCCGCGGGCACCGGCACCGGCACCGCGTGGACGGAGCCGCCGTCGCGCACGGCGATGGTCATGCCGCCCATGAGGGCGGGTGCGACGTTGTCGGGGTGGCCCTCGATCTCCGCGGCCAGCTCCAGGAGCCGGTGCGGCTCGAGCGGGTAGCCAAGCAGCGCGTTGGCGGCGTAGATGCCACCGGCGATGGCGCACGAGCTGCTACCGAGGCCGCGGGCGAGCGGGACGTCCTGCCACGACTCGATCGCGAGGTGGCGCTCTCCGGCGCCGGCCTCATCGAGCAGCCGCGCGGCGGCCCGGTACGTCAGGTTGCGCGCGCCGGTGGGCAGGCGGCCTTCGCCCTCGCCGTGAACGACCACCGACGGCTCGTCGGCCCAGCCGACACGCAGCGTGTTCCACAGGGAGAGGGCGAGTCCGAGCGTGTCGAAGCCGGGCCCCAGGTTCGCGGTGGAGGCCGGGACGCGGACGACGATGGGTTGCTGAGCGGGCGTCTGTCGCATGGTGTCCTGCTAAACGGGCATTATAGCGCAGGGTGCTCAAGCGTCCCGTGCGGCGGTCTGGGCCGCCGGGGCGTGATGCACCCGGGAGGGCGCGGCCCGAGCGTTGCTATAATCGCCGCGAGGCCGTCGACGACGGCGTGGAGCGTCCATTGAGCGTCCTGTGCGTGGTTGGCGCGCGTCCCGGAGTCGGCAGCACGGCCGTCGCTGCGTCGCTGGCGGCCGCGTGGCGGCGCGCCGGGCGCGAGGCGGCCGCGGACAAGCCGCTGGCGCTTGCCGAAGGCGGCGCCGACGCAGGCCTGCTCGCGGTGGACGACCCGGGCATCGCCGGGGCGGACGGCAAGGTGAAGCGGGCGGTGATGGCGGCGGCCGCGAAGCGCGTCGGTGCGCTGGAGAAGGCGGCGGGGATCGTCGTCGTCGACGCGCCCCCGCACGCGGACGCGGACGGCCGCGCGGTGGCGGCATCCGGCGCTCTCGCCAAGCGGCTCAAGGCGAAGGTCCTGGGCGTGCTGCCGTACGAGCGTGGGCTGGGCGCGACTGCCGTCGCGGCTTGGCGCGAGGCCTATGGCGACGCGCTGCTCGGGTTCGTCGTCAACCGGCGGACGCGCCATGCGGAGCGGGATGCCGCCGACCGCCTGGCTCCGGAGCTCGAAGCGGCCGGAGCGCCGGTGATCGGCGTGCTGGCGGAGGAGCGGCTGATGCTCGCGCCGACGGTTCGCCAGGTGGTGGAGCTGCTGGGAGGCACGCTGTTCGCGGGGGCATCGGGGCTCGATCGGCTGATCGAGCACTTCCTGATCGGCGGGCTCGTGACCGAGTGGGGCGGCAACTACTTCAACCGGCTGCCCAACCAGGCCGTCATCGCCCGCGGAGGGCGGGCCGACATCCAGATGTCCGCGCTCAACTTCCCGCTGAACGCGCTGGTGCTGACGGGATGCACGCAGCCGCCGCAGTACGTGGCGCAGCGCGCCGAAGCCCTTGACGTGCCGCTGCTGACGGTTGAGCGCAACACGCACGAGACGGCCGAGGCGCTGGAAGCGCTGGCCGGGATCGTCACCGTCCACCACCGTGAGAAGATCGAGCGCTTCACGGCGATGGTGGAGCAGTGCGTGGACCTCGACGCGCTGGCGGCCCGGCTTGCTCCGGCGAAGCCGCGCCGGCGGCGGACGCCGCGGGCCACGAAAAGCACGTGAGCGCCGCCCCGGCACTCATCGCCGTCACGGCGACGAGCGAGAGCGAGGCGCGGCCGTACGTCGACGCGCTCACCGCCCGTGGGGGCGCGGTGCGCGTCCTCACGGCCAAGCACTTCGCGGGTGTCTCCGAGGCGGTGAGCGGCGTCTCCGGCCTGCTGCTGTGCGGCGGGTGCGACATCGACCCCGCACGCTACGGCGCGGAGGCCGAGCCCGCGACCGGCAAGACCGAGCCTGCGCGCGACGAGATGGAGCTGGCGGTGCTGCGCGATGCGCTCGAGCGCAACATGCCGGTGCTGGCCATCTGCCGGGGCATGCAGCTCGTCAACGTGGCGTTCGGCGGGACGCTGCTCCAGGACATACCGGGGCACGTCGAGCGCGGCGGCCCCAACGACGGGTCGGTGCGGCACGAGGTGTACGTCGCGCCGGGCAGCAAGCTCG
>JACZSI010000115.1 GCA_022574265.1 Chloroflexota bacterium
AGGACGAGCTCGATGCCGGGCGAGACCTCGAGAAGCGTCGCCGTGGGGGGCTCGCCACCGGTCACGTCGCCCAGCATCGAGAAGACCGCGGCGAGGAGGATCGCCGCACCGGCGACGGGCCAGGCGTCGCGCACGTTCGGCCAGCGCCCGGACGCCGCGACGGCCAGCGCGACGACGAGGGGGATGGCGACGGCGTACGCGGGCATCAGACGCCGGGCTCCAGCACGCGCGTGACGATGACGACGTTGAGCAGGCCGAGCACGACCGTCGCGAGCCCGAGCGCCAGCGCCGGCCAGACGACGTCGGCTGGCGACTCGCCCGCCTCTTGTACCGCTGCCGCGGGGGGCGCATCGGGCGCCGCGCCTGCCACGAGGGGCACCGGATGCAGATACGCGCGCTCGAGCACGCGGAAGAGGTACACGGCCGTCATCAGGCTTGAGCCCAGCACCACGACCGCCACGAGCCACTGCCCGTCCTGGAGGCCGGCCTGGGCCATGTACCACTTGCTGAAGAAGCCGGCGGTCGGCGGGATGCCGACCATCGAGACGGCGCCGAGGGTGAACGCGGCCATCGTCAGCGGCATGCGGCGTCCGATGCCCGCCAGGCCGCCGACGCTCGATGAGCCGGTGGCGAGGCGCACCGACGCGACGCTCGAGAACAGCGCCGCCTTCATGACGGCGTGGTTCATGACGTGCAGCAGCGCGGCGACGAGCGCCAGCGGCGTGCCGATGCCGAGCCCGACCGCGATCATCGCCAGATTCGCGATGCTGCTGTACGCCAGCATGCGGCGCAGGTCCGTCTGCGCCATCGCGGCCACGGAGCCGAGCACGATGCCGGCGAGCCCCAGCACGAGCAGCGCGTCCGCGACGGGGACGGCGTCGCGCAGATAGCCGTCGGGGAAGACGCTCAGGAACATACGCAGCATCGCGTACGCGCCGACCTTCGTCATGACGGGCGCGATGAGCGTGTTCACGGACGACGGTGCGTGCGTGTACGCATCGGGCAGCCACAGGTGCAGCGGGACGAGCGCCATCTTCAGCCCAAGCCCGGTGAAGATGAGCACCGCGCCCGCCTGCACCGCGCGCCCCGAGGAATCCGCCTCCAGGATGCTGAGCACGTCGGCCATGTTCAGCGTGCCGGTGGCGAAGTACACGAAGCCGACGCCGAGCAGGTAGAGCGCGCCGCCGATGGTGCCGAGCACGAGGTACCGGAACCCGGCCACCATGCCGGCGCGACCGCCCATGAACACCAGCGCGTAGGCCGCGAGCGACGATATCTCCAGGAACACGAACAGGTTGAAGAGGTCCCCCGTGACCACCATGCCCGTGAGCCCAGCGAGCAGCAGCAGGACGAGCCCGTAGAAGGGGCCGAGCCGGTCGCCCGCCTCGCGGACCGCCCAGCGCCGCGTCCCGACGATGACCAGCAGCGAGACGCTCGTCACGACGACGCTCACGTATGCCGCGACGTGGTCGACGACGTACTCGATACCCAGCGGCGGCGCCCAGCCGCCCAGCGCGTAGGACATCGGGCCGTCGTCCAGCACGGCGGCGAGCGCGAGCGCGGAGGCCGTCGCCGACGCCGCGACCGCGGCCAGCGTCAGCGGGAAAGCGGCGCCCGGCCGCGCGAGGGCCACGACGGGGACGACGAGCGCCATCACCAGCAGCGGCAGGGGGATCAGGATCGGCAGTTGGTCCATGCCTATCGCCGGACCTGCTCCAGCAGGGATTCCTCGTCGAGCGTGCCGAACTCCTCACGGATGCGCACCAAGAAGGCGAGCGCGACGCCCGTGATCGCCACGCCCACCACGATCGCCGTGAGCATGAGCACGTGGGGGAGCGGGTTCACGAAGTCCTCGGCGCGCGCCACGGCGCCCTCCTCGAACAGGATGGGGACGGACGCGCCCTCGCGCAGACTGCCCGCGATGAAGAACAGGATGATGGCCGACTGCAGGATGTTCATCCCGATGAGCTTCTTGACGAGGCTCCGCTTGGCGATCATGCCGTATAGCCCGATCACGATGAGCGCTGCCGTGGCCCAGTACGGGAAGCGTGCCGCGATCTCTTCAATCATCGGTGAACCGCTCCGTGAGGTGGTCGTAGAGGATGACGAGCACGCTGAAGACGCCGATGAAGATGCCGACCTCGACGATGAAGATGCCCATCGCGCGGTTCGTCCGCTCGTGCCCCGCGACGGCGTTGAACCACTCCACCGGCAGGGCGGCGTAGTCGAGGAAGTTGACGCCCGCGAGCAGCGGCACGATCCCCGCGAGCACGTAGATGCCGATGCCGGCACTCGCGAGCCAGAGGAGGACGCGCGTCGAGATGCGGCGCTCCCCGTGCTCGCTGCCGGTGGTCAGCCGCGCGAGCACCAGGCCCGCGGCCACGATCGCTCCGGCCTGGAAGCCGCCGCCGGGGCTCGCCTCGCCGTGGACCAGCACGTAGACGCCGAACACGAAGATGAACGGCACGAGCAGCACGCGCACGACGAAGTTCAAGATGATGCTGTCGTGCTGCTCCGTCATCGCTCGTTGCTCCGGCCGCTATCCCTGGGCCGCGCGCCGCGCATGAGGACGAGCAGCACGGCGAGCCCGGCCGTGAAGACGACCAGCGTCTCGCCGAGCGTGTCGTAGCCGCGCACGTCGGCCAGCACCGCGGTCACGATGTTCGGGATCTCGATGTCGCGCTCCGTGACCTCCACGAGCTCCGGCGAGAGGTGGAGGTTCGCCGGCGCGTCCGGGTCCCCGCGGTCCGGCAGGTCAGCGGAGACGTAGATCAGGAGCGCCGCCAGCGGGAGCAGGAGCGCGGCCGTCAGCCACTTCAATCGACCGACCTCCGGTGCATGAGGCTGATGGCGCCGATGAAGAGCACGCCCGTGATGCCGGCACCGAGCGCGGCCTCGGTGAACGCGACGTCCACGGCGCCCATCATCGCGAGGAGCGCCGCGGCCATGAAGCTGTAGACCGAGAGCGCCGCGACCGCCGCGATGAGATCGCGCAGCTGCAGCGCGACGATGGCGCTGACGACCAGCAGTCCGAACAGCGCTAGCTCGAGCTCCCAGACCATCAGCCGTTGCCCCCCGCACCCGGCCGCGGCCGCCGCCACGGCATGAGGCCCGAGCGGACGGCGGAGCGGGTCAGCACGTGCGCGGCCACCGGGTTCGTGATGAGCACGAACAGCGCGATCAGCCCCAGCTTGAGGCTCGTCTGGTCGAAGCCCTGGTGTGCGATGAGGCCCAGGAGCACGAGCGTGATGCCGAGCGTCTCGGACTTCGACACGGAGTGGACGCGCGAGAAGAAGTCGGGCAGCCGCACGAGTCCGATGGCGGTGACCGCCATGAAGAACAGCCCGAGTCCGAGCAGCACCGTGCCGGCGATGCTCATGCGTCCTCCGCGGGGTGGGCTTCGAGGTACTTGCCCGCGGCCACCGCGCCGATGAAGTTCAAGAGCGCGTAGGCGAGCGCCAGGTCCACGAAAGCCTCCGGCCGCTCGAAGATGAAGCCGGTCAGCGCCAGCAGCACGATCGCGTTCGTCCCCACCGCGCCCGCCGCCAGGAGCCGGTCGTAGACGGTCCGGCCGGCGACGATGCGGTAGAAGCCAGCGGCGCTGATAGCGACCACGATGGCGGCTCCGAGCGTGAAGACGTCGGTCACCGCGGCACCTGGTCCGGCTCAAGGATGTCGGAGAGCGCAACGGCCGCGGGCGCCGTCTCCTCGAAGACGGCCGCGATCTTGCGCTGGATGCCGCCCTCGGCGAGGCCCTCACGGGAGCGGCGCGAGAGGCAGTGGACGACGAAGACGCCGTTGGATGCGTCCACCGTCACGGTGCCCGGCGTGAGCGTGATGGACTGCGCCAGCAGCACCTGGCCGCGCTCCGAGCCCAGCGTCGTGTCGAAGCGCACGAGCGTCGGGTCGATGGGCAGCCGCGGGTGCAGGACGAGCCAGGCGACGTAGGCGTTGGCCACGACGATCTCGTAGGCGAGCCAAGGGAGGTAGGCCGCGAAGCGCACGATGGTCCGGAGGAGCCACGCGATGCTGCTCGGCGCGGGCGTGAAGCGACCCTCGTGCGTGCCGCGGAACAGCAGCTCGGAGACGGCGACGCCACCCACGGCGGTGAGGGCGCCCGCGGCGAGGAACTCGACCGCGAGCTCGCCGGAGAGCGCCAGCCAGAGCCCGAAGAGCGCCGTGGCCTGCGCGACGCGGCGGACGATGGGGCGCCTCCAGCCTGAGCCCGACATCGGGCCTGAGACGGGTCGGGTCGGTGGGGTCTGCATGGGGCCGCATCCTCGCGTGCGCCTCGACGGGCGCCGCCTTATCGGGTGCGGGTTCGATTATGCTTACGGTGGGCACGCAATGTAAGCACCTGGAGCGGCAGGATGGCCCTCACGTTCGATATCGGTGACGCCGACCGGCCCAAAGGCCATGCCATCGTCTACTTCGTGTCGCCCACCACGTCCGAGGTGATCGCCACGTACGTCCTGATCCTGCCCATCCCGATGGACATCGGGAAGTACCTGCCGCCGCTCCTCGCAGCACAGCTGGGAGGCATGGCGGGCGAGGCGTTGGGCGAGGGCATGGGCAGCTTCGCGGCTCCTCCCATGCCGGAGTCCGTCGAGAGCGTCGGCTTCCTCCGCGAGCTTGCGAGCCTCCGCGGAGACGACCTGGTCTCCGGCGGCAGCGTCGTGCTTGGCGACCCAGCCGCCGCGATGCACGAGACGGCCGAGGCCGTCCAGGAGTACCAGCGCCTCTACCGCGCCTACGCCGACGCGGCCGGCCCGCCACCGGACGTGCCACGAGCGCTGGATGCCGAGGGCTCGGCCGCGGGACCGGCCGACGTGCAGCGCGTGCTGTACGAGCTCATGACCGAGCGCGACCGCCTCGGCGAGCTCTCGAAGCTCGTCGGCGCGATGCGCTTCGCCACCGGCGGCGCCGATGCCGCGCTGGTCGAAGAGACCGAGGCTGGGCTCGAGGCGCTGGAGCAGCTGCTGCCGGAGCACTACTGGATCGCGAAGGTGCGCGCGGCGGCCCGCGACGCCTCGGACGCTGGCGCGCTGCTGGCGCAGGTGTACGTGGACCGCGCCTACAAGCTGGCGGACGAGGACTTCGCCGCCGTCGAGCTGCTGGAGAAGCGCATCGTCGACCTCACGGCCGACGCGCCGCCGTCCCAGGACATGCGGGGGTAGGAACCCGCTATAGCGGGAGTTGGTGGCCCGCCACCCTTTCGACCATCCCCCCGGCCCCTTTCCTCGCCAGGAAGGAGGTGATAAAGCCAGATACGGGGGACACCCCCCGTGCCCCCGGCAAAGGGGCTCTGCCTCCTTCGACAAGCTCAGGACAGGCTCTCTGCACTCCCTGCGCGGTACGCGGAACGCGCTGGTGCGTGAAACCGTGGCCGAGCGCCAGCCCCGCGGCGGTAGCGGGAGCGTGTCACATGGACGAGCGACCGTCGTGTCCTTCGACGTCGGCAGTGCCACGCCGCCGTTCGTTCGTACTTCGAGAGCCTCAGCACGAACGGGGTTCGCGGGCTAGCGCAGATCCTCCGCTCTGCACCATCTGCGACCGCGACCTCCGCGGCGTTACCCTTGAAGGGTCAAGGGCTGTGCCCTTCCTAGCTCATGTCCGCCCAGTTGTCGCCTGTCTTCAGGTCGATCTTGAGGGGGACCGGGGAGAGGTCGAGGGCGCTGGGCATGACCTCGCGGAGCATCTCGCTCAGGGCCTCCATCTCGCTCCTTGGCGACTCGAAGATGAGCTCGTCGTGCA
>JACZSI010000116.1 GCA_022574265.1 Chloroflexota bacterium
GCCGCCGGAGTACCGGGGCGTGTACGCCGGGCCGAAGACGGGACGAACCGCGTCTTGAGAAGCGCGTCGGCGGCGCGTTAGGCTCGCGGTTGGCGCTGTGCTATCATCCCGCACCGGCGCCTCCGAACGCTCCCGAGACCCCCGCCAGGCTGGACGGCCCTCGGCCCCGAGCCTGGTCTGGTTCGCGCGCCGCTACGCCGCTTCGGGCGTGAGACGGCCATGACGGAAGAGAGCATGAAGACACGGACGAGCGGCAAGATGGTCTACCGTCTTGCCGAGGGCGGCGCCGGCATGGTCCGCCTCTTCGGCTCCAAGGGGGCCCACGCCAGCGAGATGGCCGGCATGGGGCTCCCCGTGCCTCCCGGTTTCGTCATCACCACCGACGCGGCGCTCGAATACTACCGCCAGGGCAGGCGGTTCCCCGACGGGCTCTGGGACGCCGTCGTCGAGAACGTCCACGTCCTGGAGAAGGAGACCGGCCGGCGGTTCGGCGGGAAGAAGCACCCGCTCATCGTCTCGGTGCGCTCCGGCGCCGCGGTCTCCATGCCGGGGATGATGGACACCATCCTCAACATGGGCGTGACGGACGAGACGGTCGGCGGGCTCGCCCAGATGATGGGCGACGAGCGCCCCGCGCTGGACGCGCACCGGCGCCTCGTGCAGGGCTTCGGCGGCGTCGTGCTCGGGATCCCCAAGGACCGGTTCGAGACGGTGCTCGCCGATGCGAAGCGGGAGCGTGGCCTCGCCTTCGACCACGAGCTTGAGCCCGACGCGCTCCGGACGATCATCGAGCGGTTCAAGGCGCTGATCGCGGAGGCATCCGGCGAGCCGCTGCCCACCGACCCGTGGGAGCTGCTCCGCCGCGCCATCCAGGCGGTGTTCGACTCCTGGAACAACCCCCGCGCCATCACGTACCGGGAGCACGAGGGCATCTCCCATGACCTGGGCACGGGCTGCGTGATCATGTCGATGGTGTTCGGCAACCTGGGCCCGGACAGCGGCACCGGCGTGCTGTTCACCCGCAGCCCGGCCACCGGCGAGAAGACCCTGTACGGCGAGTTCCTCGTCAACGCTCAGGGCGAGGACGTCGTCGCCGGCGTCCGGACGCCGGAGCCCATCGCCGCGCTCAAAGACGAGATGCCGCGGGTGTACAAGGAACTCGAGGAGATCGCCCGCCAGCTCGAAGCTCACTACCGCGACGTGCAGGACATCGAGTTCACGGTGGAGCGCGGCAAGCTGTTCATCCTCCAGACGCGCACCGCCAAGCGCACCGCCCCCGCGGCGGTCCGCATCGCCGTCGACCTGGTCCACGAGGGCGTCTTGAGCGAGAGCGACGCGCTGGGCCGCATCGCACCCGAGGACGTCACGCAGGTGCTGTTGCCAAGGTTCGTTCCCGAGGCGAAGCAGCAGGCCGTGGACGACGGCAGGCTGCTGGCCCAAGGCCTCGGCGCATCGCCCGGCGCCGCCTCCGGCATCGTGGTCATGGACCCCGACCGGGCGGTCGAGCGGGCCGCGGCCGGCGAGCGGGTGGTGCTGGTGCGCCACGAGACGAGCCCCGACGACGTCCACGGCATCATCAAGGCCGAGGCCGTCCTCACGAGCCGCGGAGGGATGACGAGCCACGCGGCGGTCGTGACGCGCGGCATGGGCAAGCCATGCGTGGTCGGATGCGAGGAGCTGCTCTTCGACGCCGCGAGCGGCACCGCGACCGCCCGGGGGAAGACGATCACCGAAGGCGACATCATCAGCGTGGACGGCGCCACGGGTGAGGTCTTCGTGGGCGAGGTGGCCACGAAGGCGCCCGACGCCGGCGAGATGGCGGAGCTCAACGTCCTGCTCGGCTGGGCCGACAACTTCCGGCGGCTGGGCGTATGGGCCAACGCGGACAACCCCGAAGACGCCGCACTCGCGCGCAAGAATGGCGCCGAGGGCATCGGTCTGGTCCGGACGGAGCACATGTTCTTCGCCGAGGAGCGGCTCCCGCACATCCGGAGGCTGCTGGAGGTCGGCCCCTACGCGTCGCGCCTGATCCGCGAAGCGGGCGAGGCCGAGGCGGCGCTGGACGCAGCCCCCGCCTCGCAGCGCGAAAACCTGCGGCAGCGGCTCGACGACGCCCGGAGCGCGGTGGAGACCTCGTCCAGCGTGCCCGAGTTCCGCGCGGAGCTGGCGCGCCTGGAGCAATACCAGACCGAGGACTTCTACGGGATCATGAAGGCGATGGAGGGGCTTCCCGTCGTGATCCGGCTGCTGGACGCGCCGCTCCACGAGTTCCTCCCCCACTGGGAAGAGCTGCTGGTGGAGGAGCTGACGCTCTCGATCGCCGCCGAGGCGGCCGAGCACGGCGTGGACGCCGCCGACTGGCTGGCCGAGAGCATCCGCAAGGGCATCGGCGGGCTCGACGAGCCGAAGCGCGTCCTGGCGGTCGTCGACAGCCTGGCTTCGCGCGACTGGGCCAGCATCGAGCGGCTGCACGAGGACGCGGTGCGGACCAGGGAGCTCGTCGGCCTGCTCCGCGAGGCCAACCCCATGATGGGCAATCGCGGCTGCCGCGTGGGCCTGACGATGCCCGAGATCTACGAGATGCAGGTGCGCGCCATCGTCACCGCCGCCTGCCGGCTGACGGAGGAGGGCTCGACGATCTTCCCGGAGATCATGATCCCGATCGTCTCGCACGTGAACGAGCTCAAGTGGCTGCGCCCCCGGCTCCGCGCGGTGGCATCGGCCACCCGCGAAGCCCTCGGCGCCCACATGACCTATAAGTTCGGGACGATGATCGAGGTGCCGCGGGCTGCGCTCACGGCCGGCGAGATAGCGGAGAACACCGAGTTCTTCAGCTTCGGCTCCAACGACCTCACGCAGATGACCTTCGCCTTCAGCCGCGACGACGCGGAGGCTAAGTTCATCGGCCACTACGTGGACCTCGGCGTGCTGTCGGGGAACCCCTTCTCCAGCCTCGACCCCCAAGGCGTCGGCAGGCTCATGCGCATGGCCGTGGAGGAGGGCCGCGCCGCCAACCCGGGGATCCCCATCGGCATCTGCGGCGAGCACGGCGGCGACCCGGCCTCCATCGCGCTGTGCCACGAGCTGGGGCTGGACTACGTGAGCGCGTCGCCCTACCGCGTGCCCGTCGCGCGCCTCGCCGCCGCCCAGAGCGCCCTGGGCGTGCTCACGCCTGGCGAGTAGCCGCGCGGTCGCACGCCGGCCGGCTTCGTTGACACGCTTGTGGGTGTCACCTACGATTTCCGTGTCTCTGGCGCGGGGCGCGGCGCGTGCCCCATCGAGGTTCCGAAGATGCCCACCACCCAGCTCGCCGATGCCCGGGCGTACGTGCTGCGCCTGGCCAAAGAGAACGACGTCAGGTTCATCCGCCTCTGGTTCACCGACATCCTCGGCAACCTGAAGGGCTTCGCGATCACCGAAGCCGAGCTTGAGGGCGCGCTCGAATACGGCATGGCCTTCGACGGCTCGGCCGTGGAGGGGTACGCCCGCCGCGACGAGAGCGACATGGTCGCCATGCCGGACCCGACGACCTTCTCGGTGCTGCCCTGGCGCCCGCGCGAGAACGCGGTGGCCCGCATGTTCTGCGACGTCGTGCGCCCCACCGGAGGCCCCTTCGAGGGCGACCCGCGCTACGTGCTCAAGGTCGCGCTGGAGCGCGCCGCGAAGCTCGGGTACGAGTTCCAGGTGGGCCCCGAGATCGAGCACTTCTACTTCAAGTCCTCGGAGGGCACGGAGCCGCTGGACGTCGGCGGCTACTTCGACGTGACCACGCCGCTGGACGCGGGCTCCGACCTGCGCCGCGACACGGTCATCGCGCTCGAGGAGATGGGCATCCCCGTCGAGTACAGCCACCACGAGGTCGCGAGCTCCCAGCACGAGATCGACCTCCGCCACACGGATGCGCTGACGATGGCCGACTCCGTCATCACGTACCGCCAGGTCGTCAAGGAGGTCGCCATGCGCCACGGCGTCTACGCGACCTTCATGCCCAAGCCGCTGGAGGGCCAGAACGGGAGCGGCATGCACGTCAACATGTCGCTCAGCGCCGGCGAGACGAACGCCTTCTACGACGCCGACGATCCGCACAAGCTCTCGGTCACGGCGCACCGCTTCGTCGCGGGCCTGCTGCGCCACGCCCCGGAGATCGCCTGCGTCACCAACCAGTGGGTCAACTCCTACAAGCGCCTCGTCCCCGGCTTCGAGGCCCCCGCGTACACCTCCTGGGCGCCGGTGAACCGGGCAGACCTGGTCCGCGTCCCCGCCTACCGGCCGGGGAAGGAGGCCTCTGTCCGCATCGAGTTCCGCCTGCCGGACCCGGCGTGCAACCCCTACCTCGCGTTCGCCGCGATACTGACGGCCGGCCTCGAGGGCGTCGAGCACGAATACCCCCCGGTGCCGCCCGCGGAGTCGGACGTGACGCTGATGACGGACGAGGAGCGCGCCGAGCGCGGCATCGTGAAGCTGCCGGGGAGCCTCTTCGAAGCACTGGAGCTGGCGGAGCATAGCGACTTGCTGCGCCGCGCCCTGGGCGCGCACACCTACTTGAGCCTGCTGCGGAACAAGCACATCGAGTGGGACCGCTTCCGGGCCGCCGTCACCGACTACGAGCTGAAGCGCTACCTGCCGACGCTCTGAGCGCCCTGGTTGACAGGGGCGTGCTTCGGCCGGGACAATGATTCGCGATAGCTGGCTGTGACGGGGAAGAGTACGCCGTCAGGCGAGGCCTCAGAGAGCCGGGGTAGCTGCGAACCGGCGCCTGCGCGACGAGCCGAATGGCCCCCCGAGCCGCGGTCCGAAAGAACCGGCGCAAGCCGGAACGAGTAGGCGCCGCCGGGTCCGTCCCGATACAGACGGACGGCATCCTCCCACGTGGAGGTGCCTACGAGAGTCCGCCTTCGGGTGGAAAGAAGGGTGGCACCGCGGAGCCCCGCCCCTTTGGGAGCGGGGTTTTTTCGTGCGTGCGATCGGAGCAGACATGGTGGGTTACGAGCCGACGATCGAGCGGTTCCGCGAGCTGGCGGAGGGGGGCGCGAACCTCATCCCGGTCTACCGGGAGGTGGTCGCGGACCTCGAGACGCCCGTCTCCGCGTACCTCAAGACCGCCCGCGGCGCGTACTCCTTCCTGCTGGAGAGCGTCGAGGGCGGCGAGCGGCTCGCGCGCTACAGCTTCATGGGCACCGAGCCCTACCGCGTCCTGCGCACCGGCCCAGGGCAGCCCGACGGCGAGGGCGACCCGCTCCTGCGCGTGCAGGCGGAGCTGGAGCGGTTCACGCCGGCTCACGTCGACGGGCTCCCGCGCTTTTTGGGCGGGGCCGTCGGGTATCTGGCGTATGAGTGCGCCCACTACTTCGAGCCGCGCGTGCCCACCCCGAGCGCCGATCCACAGGGGCTGCCGGAGGCCGTTTTCCTGTTCACGGACTCGCTGCTGGTCTTCGACCACCTGAAGCACCGCATCCAGGTGGTGGCGCATGCGCACGTGGACGGGGATGTTGACCGGGCTTACGCCGCCGCGGTGGCGCGCGTCGATGAGCTCGTGGAACGTCTCGCTCAGAGCCTCGATGGCGCTCGCTCAGCGGCCGGGGGAGAGGTGCCGGCGCCGGTGTCGAACAAGACGCACGAGCAGTACCACGACATGGTCAAAAGGGCCAAGGAGTACATCGTCGCGGGCGACGTCATCCAGGTGGTGCCGTCGCAGCGGCTCGA
>JACZSI010000009.1 GCA_022574265.1 Chloroflexota bacterium
GCCGTCCCCGTCCAGAGGAATGCGATGTGCCGCGCCGCGTTCAGCAACGGCAGCGTCGCGGTGATCCGCCACGTATCGAGTCGCGGCACGCGGTTCGCGGCGTAGAGCGCGGTCCGTTCGCCGAGCGCGGCCGTGCCGGGGAACAGCGACGCGGTGTGGCCGTCCTCGCCGAGTCCCAGCAGGACGAGGTCGGGCCGCAGGTCCGGGCCCAGCAGCGTGCGGGCCGCCCGCTCGGCGGCCTCGGCGGAGGCCTCCGGCTCGATGCCCGTCGTGACGATGGCCCGGACGTGGTCCTGCGGCAGCGGCACGCGCGACAGCAGCTCCTCGCGTGCCATCCGCGCGTTGCTGTCCGGGTGGTCGGGCGGCACCCACCGCTCGTCGCCCCAGAAGACGTAGGTGCGGTCCCAGGGGAAGCGGGCGGCGTACGCTTCGCTCGCCAGCTTGCGGTAGAGCATCGCCGGGGTGTTGCCCCCGGAGAGGCACCAGGTGAAGCGGCCCCGGTCGCCGACGGCGGCTCGCGCGGCGTCCAGGACCAGGTCGGCGGCGGCGGTCGTCAGCTGGTCGGGGGCGTCGAACGTACGGATGTCCGCCACGGCTAGGATGTCCGGCGGACGGCATGCCCGCCGAACTGCTGGCGCATCGCCGCGAGCAGCCTGAACCCGAACGCGGCCTCCTGGCGCGACCGGAAGCGCGCCTGGAGCGCTATCGAGATCACGGGCAGGGGCACCGCGAGCTCTATCGACTCCTCCACGGTCCAGCGGCCCTCGCCGGAGTCCTCGACCCACGGCTGTATGTCGGAGAGGTCGGCGTCCTCGCCCAACGCGGTGGCGGTGAGGTCGAGGAGCCAGGAGCGGACCACGCTGCCGTGGCGCCAGATCTCCGCGATCTGCGCGACGTCCAGCCCGAACTGCTCCTTGGCTTTCAAGAGCTCGAAGCCCTCGGCGTACGCCTGCATGAGCCCGTACTCGATGCCGTTGTGGACCATCTTCACGAAGTGGCCGGAGCCCACCGGGCCCACGTGCGCGTACCCCAGCTCCGCCGACGGCGCCAGCGTCCGGAACAGCGGCTCCGCCATCGCGATCGCGTCGTCCTCGCCGCCCACCATCAGGCAGTAGCCCTCGGCCAGCCCCCAGATGCCGCCGCTGACGCCCGCGTCGATCATTCGCACGCCCGTCGCTTGCAGGGACGCCGCCCGCCGCATGGTGTCCTTGTAGTTGGAGTTCCCGCCGTCGATCACGAGGTCACCCGCTTCGAGCACCTCAGCCAGGGCCGAGATGGTCGCCTCCGTCGGGTTGCCCGACGGCACCATCACCCAGACGGCGCGAGGCTTCGGCAGCATCTCCACCAGGTGCTCGAGCGTATCCGCGACCTCGGTGCCGCGGCCGGCAGCCGCGGAGCGCGTGTCGGGGTCGCGGTCGTATCCGACCACGCGGTGGCCGCCCTTGCGGAGCCGCTCGGCCATGTTGCCGCCCATGCGGCCCATGCCGATCATGCCGATGTCCATTGGACCTCCAAACCATCGGGCTGCGGTCGATGTGCCTGGGACGTGGCTTGCGGCCTAGGTTGCCGCCTCGGCCAGCGCGCCGCACTTCGCCTCGACGCTCGCCAGGACCGCGTCGTAGGAGGCCGCGAACGAAGCCACGCCGTCGTGCAGCAGCTTCGCCGTCACCTCCGCCATGTCGACGCCCGCCGCGGCCAGCGCGTCGAGGGTCTCGTTGGCGCTGGCTCCCGTGCCTTCGAGCGTCGGCGCCACCGCGCCGTGGTCGAGGACGGCGTCCAGCGTTTGCGGTGGCATCGTGTTGACGGTATCGGGCCCGATGAGGCCGTCGACGTACATCGTGTCGGGGTAGGAGGGGTCCTTGGTGCTCGTGCTGGCCCACAACGGCCGTTGGACGCGCGCCCCCTTGGCCTGGAGCGCGGCGAAACGCTCCCCGCCGAACGCGGTCTTGAACAGCGCGTACGCGGCACGCGCGTTGGCGATCGCCGCCTTGCCCAGCAGGTCCCGCGCCGAGGCGTCTCCGCCGTCAGCCCGCGCGCGCAGCAGCGGGTCGATCGCGGCGTCGACGCGGCTCACGAAGAACGAGGCGACGGACGCGACCCGCAGGCCGCCGCCCTTGCCCGCGCGCTGCTCGAGGCCGCGCAAGTAGGCCTCCATCACGCCGCGGTAGGCCTCGAGCGAGAAGATGAGCGTCACGTTGACGTTGATCCCCTCGGCGATGAGCGTGCGGAACGCCTTGATGCCCTCGGGCGTCGCCGGCACCTTGATGAGCACGTTGGGCCGGGCGACCTCCGCGAACAGACGCCGCCCCTCGCTCAACGTCGCACGCCCGTCGTGGGCGAGCGGCGGCGGCAGCTCGATCGAGGCGTAGCCGTCCGCGCCGTCCGTGCGGTCGTACACGCCCCGCAGGATGTCGGCCGCGTCCTGGATGTCCTTGACGGCCAGCGCCTCGAACACCTGGGCGGGTGGCCGTCCGGCGCGGCTCAGCTCCAGGAGCGCGTCGTCGTAGTCGGTGCTGCCGGAGATCGCCTTCTCGAAGATGGTGGGGTTCGACGTCAGTCCGGTGATGCCCTGGCGGACGAGCGCACCGAGCTCGCCGGTCGTGAGCATGCTCCTCCGGATGAAGTCGATCCACACCGACTGCCCGAGCGCCTGGATGCGGGTGACCGTGTTCTCGCCCACGGTGGTCCTCCTAGCTGGGGGCCTAGGGCGTGCCCAAGGCCTGAGCCGACTCGATCGCCTTGATCTTCGCCACGCGCCGCACGTGGCGCTCCTCGCCTGAGAACGCCGCGCCGAGGAACGACGTCACGACCTCGCGCGCGAGCTCCTCGCCGATCACGCGGGCGCCCATGCACAGCACGTTCATGTCGTCGTGCTCGACGCCTTGATGAGCGGAGTACGTATCGTGGCACATGGCGGCGCGCACGCCGGCGACCTTGTTGGCCGCCACGCTGGCGCCCACTCCGCTGCCGCAGACGAGCACCCCGCGCTCGGCCGCACCTTTGGCCACGGCCTCGGCTACCAGGCGCGCGAAGTCCGGATAGTCGTCCTCCGGGTCGTAGGAGTGCGCGCCCACGTCCTCGACGTCGTGGCCGAGGTCCGCCAGCACGCGGGCGACCTTTTCCCGCAACTCGAACCCCGCGTGGTCGGTTCCGAGGGCGATACGCATGCGGCGCGCCTCCGAAGTGCTGGATCGCACTCCGTAGCCTACCAGTTCGCCCTCCCGTTCGCCCATCGCTTCATCGAATGTCCGGCGCGTGCTCGCCGGTGTACCCTGGGCCGCTATCGAGCGGTTCCGCATGCCCGTCGGCCTCCACGTTTTACGGCAGGCCGACCCGTTTGCTATCCTTCGGCGCGTCGCCGTCGTGGCGCGTCGGACGACAGTTGGAGGCCGCCGCAGTCCGCTCCCGACGACACGACGTTGATACCCATCTCCTACAGTCCCCGATCAGCGCTCGCATTGCTCGCGGGGGTGATGCTCGCCGTCGCGGGCTGCGGCGTCTCGGCCCCCGGAGGGATCGATCGGTTCTCCGGCGAGCGCATCACCGTCGAGGCCTCGGCCGACATCCATATCGTCGCCTCCGCCGTCGCGCGCGTGGCGTTGGTCCGCGCCATCCCGGACGGGCTCACGGTCCCTCGGGGTGGCATCATCATTTTCACGGCGGTGGCCGAGGATGCCGCGGGACGGTTCCTGGCCGACGTCGACTTCCGTTGGCGCATGCGGGACCCGCTGGCCGGGACGGTGAGCGACCGCGGCCTGTTCACCGCGGGGAGCGTCTCCGGCGTTTACACCGAGGTCGTCGAAGTCACCGCGGTGCAGCGGACGGACACGGGCGAGTTCGTCGCGACGAGCGCTGCGTCCGTGATCGTGACGAGCGGGTTCATCGACACCTCCATCGTCTCGGTCACGATCTTTCCCAGCACCGCGACGGTGAGGCCCGGCGAGCGCGTTGCGATGCGCCCGGGGGCCCTCGGGAACTTCGGCGGACTCGTGCAGGACCTGGCGCTCGTCTGGCGTGTCACGGACCCGGACGTGGGCGAGATCGACCAGAACGGGACCCTCACGGCGGGGTCCAAGCCGGGCTTCTACGAGGACGTGGTGCAGGTCCAGGCGCGGCGGCTGACCGGCTCCGCGCCGCCCGTCATCGGCACCGCCTCGGTGCGCGTCCTGTCGCTTGCGGAGGCGCGCGGCGGGGTCCGCGCCGTGGTGGGCCCATCGGTCGTCGTCGGCCGGCCGGGGGAGCGTTTCCCGCTCGTGCTCTTCGCCTTCGACTTCCAAGGCCGCTCGGTCCCGCTTGGCGACGTGCGGTGGCAGGTCCGTGACCCCGTCGTCGGCGTGCTGGACCGCGACCGTCTGATCCTCGGAAGCACGCCCGGACAGTACCCGGCGTCCGTGCGGGCCACCGCCATGCTCGCGGGAGCGTACGAGGGCCGCACCGTCAGCGCCGACCTCGACGTGCTCGTGCAACGGCCGCTCGCGCAGGTGCTCGGCGTACCCGGTGACGCCCAAGTGGTGCCGGAGGTGATACGCCTCCAGCGCGGAGCGCGCGCGAGGGTCTCGCTCCTTTACTTCGACGCGAACGGCCTGGCCGTGACGACGAGTGAGGTGGAATGGCGGTTCGACGACTTCGTCGTGACCGTGGACGCGCGTGGCCGGGTATCGGCGGTGGGGCCACCGGGTGTGTATGCGGGCGCGATCAGCGCGGAGGCACCAGCGGTCAACGGCGTGACGCAGACGGCCTCGGCGACGATCATCCTCCTCGGACCGATGGTCCGGGCGGAGATCGTTCCGGGCGTCGTGTCCCTGGACCTCGATGGCCTGGCCCAGTTCGCGGCGCTGGCCTTCGATGCCGCCGACAACCGGCTGTTCGACATCCATCTCGTCTGGGAGCTCGCGGCAGGCACGCCGGGGAGCGTGACGGCCAGCGGGCTCTACGTCGCTGGTGACCGCCCCGGAGACTACCCTGGGGGCATGCGCCTCAAGGCCACCCAGCGCTTAGCGCGCTGACGGAGCGGCGTTGACCAAGACGATGGTCCCGAGGCTGGCGAGCCGCGTCGTCAGGAGCTGCCGGGACGCGTCGAAGGCCGTCACGAGCCACCGCACGCCATCGCCCTCCGCCATCGCGAACAGCAGGTACTCGCCCCGGATGCCCGCGGCCGTGAAAGCCTCCGCGGAGAGCTGGAGACGTATCGGGCGCTGCGGCAGGCTCCTCAGCGGCCGCGCGTCGAGGTCGAACGCCTCGAGGTCGAACGCCAGCAGCGCCGTGCCGCCACCCAGGCCAGCGGGAGGACTCGCCGGCGTGGCGCGTAGCTGGACGCCCTCGGCGTAGGTGCCTGCGTCGATCCGCAGCGTGACGGCGGGTCCGCCGGTGCCGGTGGTGAAGGTGACGTCGGTGCTGGGGACCGGCGGGATCAGCGGTATCACCCCCGGCCAGTCCGGCCGCACGAGGACCAGCTCGCCGTCCGGGCCGCTCGCGGGCACGCGCACGTTCGCCCGCACGGCGTCTTGGGACGGCAGCGCGAATGCCGGCCCCGGTGGCGGCGTCGGCCAGGCGGGGCCGCTCTGGGCCAGCACGTCCCCGATCACGACGAGGCGGAAGGCGACGAGCGCGGCCAGCGCGAGTAGCGCGGCACCGAGCCACAGGACGTTGTCGCGGCGCATCAGGCGCTGGTCGGACATCGGGAAGACGCTCCTTCGCGTGTGGTCAACGTTGCCGTGCCCCATCGCCGCTGTCAAGCGCGGGCGCTTCACATTTCAGTGCCGCCACGTTACGCTGCGGGCCTGCGCGGCCGCCTGGCCGCCAGCCCCACCCATGAGCTCCAACGGCCCTCCAGACCGCAACCCCACGCTCCGGCGCATCCGGCTGTTCCTGTACCCCGGGATCGGCATCAAGCGCTGGCTGGCCGTCGGCATCGTCGGCGTGCTGCTCGTCGCGCTCGGCATCGCCTTCGCCGTCTCCGTCTCGCTCACGAACAGCATCGTCGAGGCAGGTCGCACCTTAACCTTCGGCGGGTTCCTCACCGGGGTGCAGCGTGGTGCGGTCTTCGGGGCCGCCGGACTCGCCGTCACCGGCCTCTCCGCCTACATGCTCTATCAAAGGATCGTGTTCGGCGCGCGCTACCGGCAGGGCGGCATCATCGAGAACCTCTCCAGCGAGCGCGCGCGCAGGGGCGGGCCACGGATCGTCGCGATCGGCGGCGGCACCGGCTTATCCTCGCTCCTGCGCGGGGTGAAGGAGTACACCGGCAACATCACCGCGATCGTCACGGTCGCCGACGACGGCGGCAGCTCCGGGCGGCTGCGCGAGGAGCTCGGCATCCCGCCGCCGGGCGACGCGCGCCAATGCCTGATCGCGCTGTCGGAGTCGGAGCCGCTGATGGAGGAGATGCTCTCCTACCGCTTCGGGTCCGGGGCGAGCGCCCTGAGTGGGCATAGCCTTGGCAACCTGCTCCTCGCCGGGCTCGCCCAGACGCGGGGCAGCTTCCACGAAGCGTTGCGCGCGGCGGCCGAGCTCCTCGCCGTCCGTGGACAGGTCATGCCGTCGTCGATCGCTTCCGACCTCAAGCTCGCCGCGAGGACCGCCAGCGGGCGCGTGCTCGAGGGCGAGACGGCGATCGGGCAGGCCGGTGAGCCGATCGTCGACGTGTGGCTCGACCCCGCGGACTGCGCCGTCTACCCGGAAGCGGTACGGGCGATCGAGGACGCCGACGTCGTCGTCATCGGCCCCGGCAGCCTGTACACGAGCATCCTGCCCAACTTCTTGGTGCCGGGGATCCCGGAGGCGCTCGCGCGGTCGCACGCCGCCAAGGTGTTCGTCTGCAATATCGCGACGCAGCACGGTGAGACCGACGGCCTCTCGGCCGGCGACCACCTGCGCGTCTTCGAGCGTCACAGCGGCGTTTCCGTCACGCACGTCCTGGTGAACAGCCGCGTCGTGTCCCTGGCGCCGGAGTTCCAACAGGAGCCGCTGTCGGCGGACGACCCGTTCGATGGCTTCGACGGCGTGATCATGCGCGCCGACGTCATCGACGCCTCGCTGCTCAGCCGCCACGACTCCGGCAAGCTGGCCGCGGTCATCGGCGGCATCGCCCGCCAGACGTAGCATCCGCGCTGGCCACGGCGCCAGCACCCACGTGAAATCCCCCAAAAGATGCAAGGCCGACACTCATGCGCCGCTGGCGGGTGGCTGGTAGGTTGAGCCCATATCGTGCAGGGACCGCTCGGCGCGGCGGCCCTCGAGTCTCCTCAGCGGGAGGACAGACATGGGACACTTGCAGCGTGTGGACGAGGTGGTTGCGGAGATCGATCAGCGCCAAGCCGTATCCGACTCGCGTACGGCGAAGGCTTACTCGCCGATCCAGATGCACTTCCTGGCGCGGCTCCGTCGTCTCGACGGCGTCCGCGGCCAGCTTGACAACGTGCCGGCCAACGATCCGTTCATGAAGAAGCTCGTCGACCGTGGCATCTTCGCCACCTACCGCGACTGCATGGACGAAGGCATCGGCGACGAAGCCCGGCAGATACTCAACATCTGATCGCTCCGGTCCCACGGCCTCTGACGCCATCCAGATAGCGTGCGTTCACGCCACGCGAAGGGCCCGACGGCCCCTTCAGGAGCCGCGTGTGCGGCGGCGTCTGCCGTTGCCCGGCTGCACCCAGAAGAAGACCGTGTCGTTCGACCGGCGTATGACGAGCGTCTTGCCCGTCGCTTTCGCGGCCGCTCCGAGGCGGCGGCGCACCGCATTGGTCGTCTCGCCCGCACCCGCTCGGAGCTGCCCGGCCTGGCCGACCGGCACGCGCACGAGGTAGTCCATGTATTCCTGAAGGAGCTCCGCGCGCTTTCCAGTCGCACTTCGCGCCTGTGCTTCCGGTATCGTCAAGAGTGCGAACGTCGGCATCCAAGGCCTCCTGAGCAACGGTCCAAGCGAGCCATCTACCGCGCTTCCAGCGGATGAGCGGCGAGGATAGCGGAACCGAACCGGCGAAGCAAACGCGCCGTTCTCGCGTGTCTTTCGCGGCCATTTGCCCGCCGTTACCGGCCGTTGCATAATGCCGCTGCCCCACCCACGGCCCGCTTGAAGAACGAGTGTGACGACACCGCCGCCAACGCCCATCGTCGACGCCCACCATCAGTTCGTGGAGAGCCCCGCTCGGCGGCTCCCCGCGGACCTCGCGCCGCTGCTCGCCTGGCATGGTGTCGTGAGCACCGTGCTCGTCCAGCCCCTCGCGTCCGATGAGCAGACCGGCCGGGCCGTCGCGCTCGCCGCCGAGACCGGCTTCGTCGCGGCGCTCGTGCCGTGGGTTGACGTGACCGCGCCGTCGCTGGCCAAGCGGCTTGACGAGCTCGCCAAGAGCCCCAAGCTGCGCGGCGTCTGCGTGCTGGCGTCCGCGGAGGCCGACAACCGCTGGCTGGCGCGCGACGACGTGCTGGCGGGGCTCGGGATGGTGGCCGAGCGAGGGCTCTCGCTGGACGTGCTCGTGGAGCCCCGCAACCTGCCGTCGGTCGGCGAGGTGGCGGCCCGGCTCCCGGGCCTCTCCATCGCCGTCTGCCATCTGGGCGGCCCGTCCATCGGCTGGGGCCAGCGGGAGCCTTGGGGCGTGTACCTGCTGAACCTGGCATCCCGCCCGAACGTGGTGATGAAGCTCTCAGGCCTCCTGAGCCTGGACGCACGCCCGTGGAACGCCGCGCACATCCGGGGCTTCGTCGAGCACGTCGTCCGGCTCTTCGGCTACGAGCGGATGATGTTCGGCTCGGACTGGCCGGCCCACGACGACGTGGCGACCTACGCCCAGGTGATGGAGTCCGCGATCGCCGCCGCCGAGCCCATGACCAGCGCCCAGCGCGAGCGGCTCCTCGCCGGCACCGCCCAGGAGTTCTACCGCATCGGGTAGGGCGCGATTCATCGCGCCCCTACCCATTGCGGAACTCCGGCACGACCCGCTCCGCGAATAGCTCGATCGAGTCCGCGTCCCGGTCGGGGAAGAACACCATCGCGGTCGCGAGCCCCGCGGCCTCGTACGCGCGCAGCTGTGCGATGACGTCGGCTGGCGTGCCCACGAGCCCCCGATGCCCCCCGCGCTCCGGCGAGCCCAACGCCTCCCACTTCGCCACCGCCGCCTCGCTTGTCGGCGCGAGCACCGCCCGTTCGAGCACGGAGACCTCGATCGCAGCCGGATCCCGCCCGGCGCCCGCGCACTCGCGCCCCAGGGCTTCGATGAGCGCGGCGAGCCGGCCGGGGCCCGGCAGCACGAAGTTCGCGAGATCGGCGTGGCGTGCGACGCTGCGGAGCGTCAGCTTGCCAGAGCCTCCGATGAGCAGCCGCGGCCGGTGCAGCGGCTTCGGCTCGAGCACGGCATCGCGCAGGGTGAAGTGACGCCCGTCAAACGTCGTCGTGGGCCGCTCCCACAGCATCCGCACGGCCTCCGCGGTCTCCTCCAGCATCTCCGCGCGCTCGGATGCGGCGGGGTAGGGGAGCCCGAGCGCTTCGTACTCGGCGCGGTAGCCCCCCGAGCCGAGCCCGAGCAGCATGCGCCCGCCGCTGATGACGTCGAGCGTCGCCGCCGCCGCCGCCAGCTGGGGGGGGGTGTGCAGCGTGACGTTGCTGACGAGCGTGAGCAGCCCGATGCGCTCGGTCGCCGTGGCGACGGCCGCGAGCGCGAGCCACGGGTCGAGCACCGGCGTGGCCGGCCCTTCGACCGCCGGGAACGGCACGACGTGGTCGCTCACGGAGAAGTAGGCGAACCCAGCAGCCTCGGCCGCGCGCGCCCGCTCACGGAGCTCGGGGTAGATGTCCGCCGCGCTGCCCGTCGAGGGAGCGTGGGACTGCGTATGGAATCCGAAGCGCACGCCTACGTCGCGGTGACGGCGGCCTCGACCGGCTCCAGCTGGGCGACGATCTTGGCGGTGGAGACGAAGTGACGTCCCAGGCCGAGCCCCTTGGGGTCGAGGCCGAGGGCGAGTCCCACCATCTGCGGCAGGTGGAGGATCGGCATCTCGATCGTGCGCCGCGCCGCCGCCGCCGCCTGCGTCTGCTCGCCGTCCAGCTCCAGGTGGCAGAGCGGGCAGGGCGTCACCATGGCGTCCGCGCCGTTGTCCTTGGCTTCACCCGTGTGCTTGGCCGTCATGGCCAGGGCGTTGGGCTCGTTGATGGTCAAGCTCGGGAACCCGCAGCACTTCCCCTTGCCGCTGATGTTCACGACCGTCCCACCGAGGACCTCGGTGATCTTCTCGATGTACGTCCTGCGCTCCCGCCGGCCGACCACGTCCGCCGGCCGCCGCAGGTAGCAGCCGTAGAAGGGCGAGAAGCCCATGCCTTCCAGCGGGCGCCGGACGAGGGCCTTGAGCTCGTCGAGCCCGAAGTCCTCCACGAGCACCCACAGGAAGTGCTTCACCTCCGTCGTGCCCTGGTATTCGAGGCCTTCGGCCGCGAGGTACTCCTTGTTGATGAACGCGCGGTACTCCGGGTCTTGCAGCCGCAGGGCCGCCGCTCCGATGACGCCCTGGCACGTGCTGCAGATCGTCATCAGCGCCAGACCCATCTGCTCCGCCTTGGCCAGCGTGCGCGCGTTGATGGGGTCGGAGACCTCGCTCGTCAGCACGCCCGCGCCGCTGCACCCGACGTCCGTCAGCTCCTCGACCTCCATGTCGAGCAGGCCCATGACCTGCACGACCGACTCGTACAGCTCGGGGCACGATCCCTTGGACACGCACCCGGGATAGAACGCGAAGCGGTTCATCGCACGGTCTCCTTTCATAGCAGGACCAGGGTCATCGCTGGGGCCTGGGTCATCGCTCGGTCCGAGTGACCTCGCGGTAGCGCGCGAACAGCGCCTTGATCGCGCTCGCGCCGGGGCGTTTGGGGTGTGGCAGCAGGTTCGCCTTGCCGCGACGGAGTGCGGCGAGCCCGGTGGGCATCATCTTCAGCCCGCCCTTGATCAGCCCGCCGTAGGACTGGATGGCGACGTTGCGCTCGTCGAGCCAGCCGTGGTTCTCCACGGAGCGCTCGAAGGCATTGTAGTGGCGCGCCGCCTGCCGGTTGCCGGTGCCCGATTTCACCCCCAGACGCACCGACCGGTCCCGCAGGTCCATGATGCGGTGCGTCGGGTCGATGTCGAACGGGCAGTGGTCCGAGGCCTCCCAGCAGTGGACGCAGTCCCAGACGCCGTTCGTCTCGCCCGCCTCGACGACCCGCTCCTTGGCGCGCCCGTCGCGGGGGTCGAACACGTAGCGATACACCTTGGTCAGCGCGGCCGGGCCCTTGAAGTCCAGGTTGACGTCGATGACCGTGCACCCCTGGTCACAGATGCCGCACATCGTGCAGCGCATGGCCCTGCGCACGGGTCGCAGATCGTCGTCCGTGACCGCTTGCGCGCCGCCCCAGCCCGCGCCATTGAACACCACGCCTGGACTGAAGGAGTTGACCTTGTCCCAGATGAACCGCTTGGCGTCGTACATCACGTCTTTGACCGTGGGTGCGTACGGGATCGGGTCGATCTTGATCGCGTCGTCCTTGAGCGCCTTGCTCACGGTCGTCAAGCACGTTACTTCCTGCCTGCCGTTCACCAGCATCGTGCAGTCGCCGCAGAAGCCCACGGCGCAGTTGCCGCGGAAGGCGAGCGTGCCGTCCTGCTCCTCGCGCACCTTGACCAGCGCCTCGAAGACGCTCGTCTCCGGCTCCACGTCCACGTGGTAGGCCTGATACGTGGCGTCTTTCGTGCGGCCATCGCCCCGCCGGACGTTGAAGGTCAGTTCCACGCGCGTCTCCTTTCGGTCACGTCCCTTCGCGGCTCAGCCACCGGGGGCCACCGCCGGGCTCTCGCGCAGCACAGGCCCCGCCTCCGACGCCGTCACCAGCTGATGCACGCTCCAACGGGCGTCGTCCCGCGCGGCGTAGTCGCTCCGGAAGTGTACGCCTCGACTCTCCTGACGGCCCAGTGCGCTCGCGGCGATCGCCTCGGCCACGTCCAGCAGAGACCCCAGGTCGAGGTACTGCGCCAGCCCGAAGTTGTAATCGGCGCTGGTGGAGCCTGCGCCGAGGGACCCGTGCGTCTCTTTCATCTCGACGATGCGCCGTGCCGCCTCTTGGAGCCCGCCCGCGTCCCGGACCATGCCCGCCTTGCCGTGCATCAGCCCCGCCAGCTCGCGGCGCATGGCGGCCAGCGGCTCGCCACCAGGGCGCCCGAGCGCCTTGGCGGTCATGGCACGGTCGCGGTGGAGTGGTCTGTCCGCCTCCTCGGGCTCCGCCGTGGAAGAGGCATGGTCCGCCGCGGCCAGTCCGGCGGCCTTGCCGGACGCCACGGAGCTCAGCAGGAAGTTGCCATCCAGTCCGGCCGCGCCGTGGAACCCCGTCCCCGCGCACTCCCCAGCGGCATAGACCCCCTTGATACCCGTGGCGCCCTGGGCGTCGACGGCGATGCCTCCCAGCAGGCGGTGCATCGCCGGACGCACCGGCAGCGGTTCCTTCGCCATGTCCAGACCGGTGAGCTGCTTCACCCGGTGGGAGGTGTTGAAGAAGAGGCCCTTCGCCTGATCGGCGTCCCACGCTCCCGTCATCTCCACCCCACCGTCGTCAGCAGCCTGCTGGAGCGCCCGCAAGAAGGCGCCCGGTCCCGCGCCGTCATCCCCGGTGACGGTCCCGCCGGCGGTCGCCAAGACAGCGCCGTGCGCCCAGGCGATCTCGGTGATCGCTAGGCGGTGGCCTTTGAGCACCGCTGGGTGGTACTGGACGAACTCCATGTCCACGAGCGGTGCCCCCGCGCGATACGCCATCGCGATGCCGTCACCGGTGCAGTGCAGGGAGGCGGTGCTCGGCTCGTACAGACGCCGGGGACCCCCCGTGGCGAGTACCACCGCCTTGGCCCCGAGCGTCTGAAGCTCGCCGGTGGCCTGCTCCAGCGCGATCACGCCCGTGCAACCACCGTCCTCGACGGCGAGCGAGGTGGCGGTCCACTCTTCGTAGAACGTGATCCCCGCCCGCACCGCCTGCTCGTACAGCGTCTGCAGGATGACGAGGCCCGCCATGTCGTCGACGTAGGCGGCGCGGGCGGTGCCCGCGCCACGGAGCTGGAGGCACGCGAGCGCGGTGCCGCTGCGATTGAAGGGAACGCCAAGCTGGTCGAGCTCCCTCACGAGCTCTGGCGCTGCTTCGCACACGGCGTCGACCACTTGGGCGACGCAGAGGCCGTCGCCCCACGCGCTCGTGTCCGCGGCGTGCGCTTTCCACGTGTCGCCCGCGATCAGCGCCGCGTTGAGCCCGTCTTGGATCGCGACGGAGTAGCTGCGCGTCGGGTGCGACCTCGAGGCGATGGCGACTTCGGCCCCGCGGCTGCTCGCCGCCAGCGCCGCCCGGAGCCCGGCTATCCCACCACCGACGACGAGGACATCGTGCATGCACTTCTCCAAGAGGGCCACTGCCTTGAGGCAGTGGCCGGTGGTTCGATCAGGACGCGAGCCGCTCCCGCCCCGTCGCGAGCCCGATGAGCTGCTCCAGAGCATCGGGTAGGCGGTCGTTCATGATGACCGGCACGTCGAGAGCGCGCGCTCTCGCCACCAGGTCCTCCTGGAGCTGGAGGAGACGCGCCAGCTGCTGCTCGTCAAGCCTCCGGTGCACGTGGGCCGCGCTCAGGGCGCGGGAGTGCAGCGCTCCCCGATCGGTCACGTCGAGCACGCACAGCAGGGTGGCCCCCAGCTCGGCGGGGTCCAGCACCCCGGGGATCATATGGCTCCCTTCGATCACCAGCCCCATCCCCTCCCGCACCGCGCGGCGTATGCAGGACTCGATGGAAGGCTTGAGCATCTTCGCCTGGTACAAGACGCCTTGGAAGACGCGGCTGGTCCCGTCCGAGGCGAGCTCGGGCAGCGCTTCCCCCACGTCGAAGGCGTGCATGCCCAGCAGCCGCTGCTCCGGCTCGGGAAGGAGGGGCCGCACGCTCGCGCGGATGAACCCGGTGCTCAGGTGATGGTCCAGCCCCAGCTCGCGCACGAGCAGGTTCCCCAGCGTCGTCTTTCCGGTCCCGGGTGCGCCGCCCAACAGGATCACTTTCGGCTCTTGGGCCATGCACCGCTTCCCCTGCCTGCGGAAAGTAGCCGCGCACGCATCCCTTTCCGGAGCGGCGCGGGAGCCCAACTCTAGCAAACGGCCGCTCGGCGTGTCCAGAGACCCGCGGCGGCGGGGGCGGCCCGTTGCTTCGTCCGGTCACAAGGCGGCCGGGGGGCGGCCCTATGCGGGTTAGCACCCAACCCGCACGTGGTGTATTCCCCTCGCCAAGTTGAGGGTTGCTCTGATTTCAGGCCGCGAGCCCTTGGAGGAGCATGGGATAGGTAACCGTGCCATGAGGCGACATCTCCCAACCGGTGGCACAGGAGTTGGAGCGAACCATGTGGAGCGACCTACACCGGCGTATGGTCTCCGCCGCGAAGGCGGAGAAGGGTATCACCGGCCTGGAAACAGCGATCATCCTGATCGCGTTCGTGGTCGTCGCGTCCGTCTTCGCCTACACGGTGCTGACGGCCGGCGTGTTCTCGTCGCAGAAAGCCAGCGAGTCCGTCAACGCCGCGATCGACGAGGTCCGGTCCTCGCTCAAGCTCAGTGGCAATACCATCGCGTATAAGGGCGCCGTGGACATCGACGGTGAGGCCAGCACGACCGCCGACCGCGTCGATTCCGTCGTGCGCATCGCGCTCACGATCGGCGTGGCCCTCCAGGGCGTGCCGCTCGACGTGACGCCCGCCTATCAGATCAACGAAACCAACAACAACCTCGAGCTCAGCGGTGACACGAACTCGCTGGTCATCAACTACATCGACCAGAAGCAGGTGATCAGCAACGTGGCCTGGACCGTGGCGTTCAGCGGCTCGAACGACGGCGACTTCTCGCTAGAACCCACCGAGCGCGCGGTCCTCACCATGTGGCTCCAGGACTACAAGTACGATGCGATCCACGGGCTGTACTACGCGCTGGGGACGGACATCACCGATCCCTTCTTGGACACAGAGGCTGACCTGTTGGGCAACTTCGACCTGTTCTCGATCGAGATCAGCCCGGTCCAGGGCACGCCCCTCTTCATCGAGAAAGTCGTGCCTCAGAGCCTGAACGACATCATGAATCTGCGCTAGCGGCAGCCTGCCCCGGCGGCTCTCCGCCGCGGGCCAAGCCGCATCCGGCAGCTCGGGAGTGCGTCGCTCGCCACCGGAGCACGCGCTCCCGGGCTACCTTCGATCCTCCGCCCATCGAGTGGCGGCCACGGAGTTCCAAGACATGGCTGGAGGACGCCGGATGGCGACAGGAGACCCCTTGCCGCCGGGCGAGTCGGGCAACCAGCGGGGCATCACCGGGCTCGAGACGGCGATCATCCTCATCGCGTTCGTCGTCGTCGCGTCCGTCTTTGCCTACACCGTCCTCACCGCCGGCATCTACTCCTCCCAGAAGGCGGGCGAGTCCGTCAACGCCGCGGTGGACGAGGTGCGCTCGTCCGTCATCATCGGCGGCAACACCATCGCCTACGAAGGCTTGGTCGACATCGACGGCTTCGCGTCGACCACGAGCGACCGGGTGCCCGCCGTCGTGCGCATCGCGCTCACCATCGGCGTGGCCCTCCAGGGCGTGGCGCTTGACGTGACGCCCGCGTATCAGATCAACGCGGCCAACAAGAGCCTCGAGCCCAGCGGCTCTCCGAACTCACTCGTCATCAACTTCCTCGACCAGCAACAGCTGATCAGCAACGTGGCCTGGACGGTGACGTTCCGCGGCACGAACGACGGCGACTTCTCGCTCGAGCCGACGGAGACGGCAGTCCTCACGGTCTGGCTCCAAGACTACAGATACGATGAGGCGCATGGGCTCTACTACGCTCTGGGCACGGACACGACAGACCCGTTCATCGACACGAGCGCCGGCCTGCTCACGAACTACAACACCTTCACGCTGGAGATCAGCCCCGTCCAGGGCACACCGCTCGTCATCGAGAAGGTCATCCCGCAAAGCCTGAACCCGATCATGAACCTGCGCTAGGCGCCTTCCGCCGGCCACGCCCGCGTTACGATTTCGTTACGTTTTTCACTTACCCCCCTCCAGGGCGTTGTCGCCCCGTGCGCAATCCCGTACCCTCTGCCTGCGGCGCTGGCCGGCGCTGACTCGACCAGCACGCCGCGGGCTCTCTCGCATGTGGATACGCTTCAACCCTCTTCTCGTGCTCGCGGGCCTCGCGCTGACGGCCGCCGCATGCGGCGGCGGCGAAGCCCCAACACCCACGCCCGCGACGACCACAGGAGCCGATAACTTGACGCAGTACAAAGCACCCCCGCCACTCACCATCAACCCCGACGCCTCCTACACGGCCACCTTCAAGACGGCCAAGGGCGACATCGTCGTCGAGCTGTTCGCCGCCCAAGTGCCGAACACCGTCAACAACTTCGTCTTCCTCGCTCGCGACGGGTTCTACGACAACATCACGTTCCACCGCGTCATCCCCGACTTCATGGCCCAGGGCGGCGACCCGCAGGGCACCGGGCGCGGCGGACCCGGCTACCAGTTCGCCGATGAGTTCGACCAGGGCCTCCGCCACGACAAGCCGGGCATCCTGTCCATGGCGAACTCCGGCCCGAACACCAACGGCAGCCAGTTCTTCATCACCCACGTGCCCACGCCGCACCTGGATGGCAAGCACTCCGTCTTCGGCCAGGTGACCGAGGGCATGGACGTGGTGCTGAGCCTGGCCAACGGCGACGCGCTCAACGCGATCGAGATCACCGAGAAGGCCCCCTAGGGCCTCATCCCACCAAGAGGAGCCGAGATATGGCCAAGGAAGCAGACCCCGTCCTCAAGCTCATGAAGGACAACGACTGCGATGAGCTGGACATCAAGTTCACCGACGTGCCAGGCACCTGGCAGCACCTGACGCTGCCCATCGGCGAGGTCGACGACGCCCTCTTCACGCGCGGCACCGGCTTCGACGGCTCGAGCATCCGCGGCTTCCAGGCCATCCACGAGTCGGACATGCTCCTGATCCCCGACCCCGCCACCGTGGTCGTGGACCCGTTCATGCACCGCACCGCGAGCATCGTCGCCACCGTCCGCGACCCGATGACCGGAAGCGCATACCCGCGCGACCCGCGCTACGTGGCCCAGAAGGCCGAGCAGCACCTCAAGGACTCCGGCATCGGCGACGTCTCCTACTGGGGCCCCGAGCTCGAGTTCTTCGTCTTCGACTCGGTCCGCTTCGGCCAGACGGCCAACACCGGCTTCTATGAGGTCGATTCGGAAGAGGGCATCTGGCGCTCCGGCGAGAGCTTCACGCTCGACGAGGAGGGCCCGAACCTCGGCATGAAGCCGCGGCACAAGGAGGGCTACTTCCCCGTGCCGCCCGTCGACACCTTCACCGATTTCCGCAACGAATGCGTCCGGGAGATGGCCCGCTACGGCATCATCGTCGAGAAGCACCACCACGAGGTCGCGACCGCCGGCCAGGGCGAGATCGACATGCGCTTCGATGGGCTGCTCAAGATGGCCGACAACGTCATGGCCTACAAGTACGTCCTCAAGAACGTGGCCAGGCGCTACGGCAAGGTCGCCACGTTCATGCCCAAGCCGCTGTTCGGCGACAACGGCACCGGCATGCACGTCCACCAGAGCGTGTGGAAGGACGGCGTCCCGCTCTTCGCCGGCGACGGCTACGCGGGCTTCAGCGAGCTCGGCCTGCACTACGTCGGCGGCCTCCTGGCCCACGCCCCGGCGCTGATGGCCTTCGTCGCGCCGACGTCCAACTCCTACAAGCGGCTCGTCCCCGGCTTCGAGGCCCCGACGATCCTGGCGCTCTCGGCGCGCAACCGCAGCGCCGCGGCGCGGATCCCCATGTACTTCCCCGACCCGAAGGCCAAGCGCGTGGAGTTCCGCCCGCCCGACCCGACGGCGAACCCCTACCTGGCGTTCGCCGCCATGCTCATGGCCGGACTCGACGGCATCGCGAACAAGACCGACCCGGGCGCGCCCGTCGACCAGGACCTCTACGCGATGCCGGCGGCGGAGCTCGCGAAGCTCCGGCAGGTCCCGGGCAGCCTCGACGAGTCGCTCAAGGCGCTGGAGGCCGACAACGACTTCCTGACCAAGGGCGACGTCTTCACCCCCGACCTCATCGAGACGTACGTCTCCTTCAAGCGCGAGACGGAGGTCGACGCGATGCGCCTCCGCCCGCACCCGTACGAGTTCTTCCTGAGCTTCGACGGCTAGCCAAGCGCCCATGCTGGAGTCGTACCCCAGCGTCACCGTGCGGCAGCAGGTGGAGACTTTGCAGGTCTTCACCGGCATCGAGACGAACAACCGGTACCGGATCCTCGATCCCGACGGCACCGACATCCTGTTCGCCTACGAGGACTCCGGCTTCATGGCGCGCCAGTTCCTGGGGAACCACCGTCCGCTCTCGATCAAGGTGGTGGACCCGCGGGGCGCGGTGCAGCTGACGGCGAGCCGCAGATTCTTCTGGTTCCTCTCCCACCTCGAGCTCGCAGGTCCGGAGGGCGCGCCCGCGGGCCGGGTGGACCGTCGCTTCAAACTCGTCGGCCGCCGCTTCGACCTCTCGGACGGGCAGGGGGACTCCCTGGAGATCCACGGCCCCATGCTCCGGCCCAACACCTTCTGGTTGAAACGCCGGGGAGCGGACGTCGGCAAGATCACCAAACAGTGGAGCGGCCTGGGGCGTGAGATGTTCACGCGCGCGGACACCTTCCACGTGGAGTTCGAAGCACCGCCCAGCGCAGGCTTCTCGGCACAGCCGCCGCTGTCCGAGTCCATGCGCTGGGCCGTGCTCGCGGCCGCCATCGCCATCGACCTGGACTTCTTCGAAGACCGCAAGCGCCGCGGGGGCATGGGCTTCAGCTTCGGCGGGCGCTAAGCCCCGGCCTACGTTGCTGCCTCGAACGTCCGCCTGAAAAGCAGCAGGTTCGCCTCGATGGCCGCGGTGGTGCACCACGCCCCGTCCTCGCGCGCGGCTCATGCAGCGCCTCCTCCAAACGCCTCCAGGGCGGGGGCGAGCCTCAAGCCCACTGTTCGTGTATCCGGCAGAGGGTGTGCAGAGGGGCTCGGCCCCTCTGCCGGGGGCACGGGGGTGTCCCCCGTAGCTGTCTTTATCACCCCCTTCCTGGCAGAGCCTGCCCTGAGCTTGTCGAAGGGAAGGGGGACGGGGGGATGGTCGAAGCGGCTGTTGGGCACCGACGCTATGGCGGGGGCGCCGACGGCCTACCCCGCATGGGTCGAGCGCTGCGCCCTTGCCTGTATAATGCCGCGGCCATGCACTGGACGGACGCCATCGTGGACGGGTTGCGGGCGCACGAGGTCTGGACCGTGCCCTACGTGCCCGACGCCGCCGGATGGCAGGTCGTCAGCAAGCTCGAGGCCGACCCTGCGTTCACGACCGTCCCCTCCACGCGCGAGGAGGAGGCCGTCGGCATCGCCTCCGGCGTCTACGCTGCCGGAGGGCGCGCGGCCGTGTTCATGCAGAGCAGCGGCTTCGGCAACACGATCAACGCACTGGCCCAGCTCTGCATCGTCAACCGCATCTCCGTCCCGCTGTTCATCGGCATGCGCGGGGGCCTCGGCGAGTTCAACGCCGCCCAGATACCCCCCGCCCAGGCCGTCGTGCCCATCCTCGATACGCTCGGCATCCCGCACTACGCGCCGCAGCGGGAGGAGGACGTCGCCGCGCTCGTCGACGGCGCTCTCCAGCTTTGCTACGCGGGCCGCGCGCCCGTCGCCGTGCTGCTGTACTCGTCGCTCGTGGGGGCGAAGCGTGCGACGTGACGAGGGCGTCCGGGCGCTTCTCGACCGCGTCACGGACGAGCCCATCATCGCGAACCTCGGACCCGCCACGGCCGACCTCTTCGCGGCCGGGGACAGGGATGCCAACTTCTACTCCTTCGGCGGCATGGGGCTCGTCTCGTCGATCGGGCTTGGCGTCGCCATGACGGCGCCCGAGCGCAAGGTGTACGTGACCGACGGCGACGGCTCGCTGCTGATGAACCTCGGCTCGCTGGCGACGATCGCGCGGATGCGGCCGGCGAACCTCGTGCTCATCGTCTGGGACAACCATCAGTGGGCGGAGACCGGCGGGCAGCCGACGCACACGTCGACCGGCACCGACCTCGCCGGCATCGCGGAGGCCGCCGGCATCCCGCGCGTCGCCGCCGTCTCGACCATCGAGGCGTTCGAGGAGGCGCTGGACCAGGCCGCGCGCGAGGACGGCCCGTGGTGCATCGTCGCGGACGTCGAGGAGGAGGGCCGCGCGGCGCGCCCCATCCTGGACATCGAGGCCAACCTGCTGCGTTTCAGGCGGACGTTCGAGGCCTAGCGCCGGCCGGCATGGCTCGCCCTCACGCCCGCGGTTGGGCCCCCGCGAGAGGCCGCTTCGGCGGGGTCGCGAACACCATCAGCACGAACATCGCCACCGCGACCCCCGCGAAGATGACGAACGCCACCGTATAGGTCCCGGTCGTATCCCGCAGGAACCCGGCGAGCACCGGACCGATCGGGCTGATCGCCCGCAGCGGCGCCGTGAAGCCCTTGATGGCGCCGAGCGACTCGCGCCCGAAGTAGTTGGCCAGCAGCATGACCTCCACGAGGTTGCGCATCCCGGCGCCGATCCCGAAGACCACCGCGAAGGCCACCGCCATCGGGTAGGTATCCGCGACCAGCAGGATGAGCATG
>JACZSI010000117.1 GCA_022574265.1 Chloroflexota bacterium
GCCGCAGCACGCTCCGGCGCTCGGTGCGCTGAAGCTCGACGGCTCTGCGCCGCCGCCGACGCGCACGGGCGCGGCGATCATCGAGAGCACGCGTCCCGCGGGCTGGCCGCAGGCCGGGCACTCCGCCATCTTGGCGGCGCTCATCGGCTGGAGCTTCTCGAAGCCCTCGTCGCACAGGCGGCAGTTGTATTCATAGAGCGGCATCGGCTTCCTCCGTTGCGGGCATTCTACCACCCTCGCCCCTCGGATGCGGCGACTCACGCCGTCTCCGAGGGCTGCGGGCGGGGCGCGAGGCGCCGCTCGATGGAGACCAGCGCCGTCAGCGAGCTGGCGAAGGCGAGCAGCGCGCCGATCAGCATGATGCCGCGGAACGCGTCCACGAACGCCCAATCGATGGCGTCCTCCACCGCCGCCGTGACGTCAGGTGCGAGCCCCGCCGGCGCCTGGGCGCCAGCGAGGTTGACGCGCTCGTCCTCGAGCTGCTCGACGACCGCTTGCGGCACGCCGGCGTCGGCGAGGCGGTCGTCCAACGCGCCGCTGAAGAGCGCCAGCGCGATCATGCCGAACACGGCGAGCGCCAGTAGCGACGCCACGCGCGAGATCGCGTTGTTGATCCCCGATGCCAGCCCCGAGAGGTTCTGGTCCACGGTGCTCATGACCACGGTGACGAGCGGCGCCACGGTGATGGACATGCCGAGCCCGAAAGCGACGACCGCCGGAAAGTACGTGGTCCAGTAGCTGCCACCAACGCCAGGCACCGCGAACAGCAGGAACCCGACGCCCGCGACGGCGGGCCCGATCACCAGCGGCAGCTTGGCACCGGTGCGCACGACGAGCCCGCCCATGTACCGGGACAGCACGCCGATGATGATGATCAGCGGCAGGAGCGCCGCCCCCGCGGCCGTCGCCGAATACCCCTGCACGAGCACGAGATTGAGCGGCAGGAAGAAGAGCGCTCCGCCCAGACCCGCGTAGAGGAACAGCGTCAGTACGTTCGCCCCCGCGAAGCTCCGCTGCCGGAAGATGCCCAGCGGCATCATCGGCGAGTGCACGCGGCTCTCCGCGAACACGAACGCGGCCAACGCGACGACGCCCACCACGAGCGAGGCGACCACGACCGGATCACTGAAGCCCCGGTTCCCCGACTCGATCAGGCCGTAGACCAGCCCGCCGAGCCCGACCGTCGCCAGCAGGCCGCCGAGCCAGTCGACGCGCCCGGCGGCGGGGTTGCCGCTCTCCGGCACGCGCGTCAACGCGACGACGACCACGATGACTGCTATCGGGATGTTGATGAAGAAGACCCACCGCCACGAGAGCTCCTCAGCCAGGAACCCACCGAGGAGCGGGCCGGCCGCGGCCATGAGCCCACTGGCCCCCGACCAGGTCCCGATCGCCTTGCCACGCTCCGCGTCCGTGAAGCAGGCGCCGATCAGCGCGAGGCTCCCGGGCACGAACAGCGCGCCCCCGATGCCCTGGAGCGCCCGCGCCGCGATGAGCTGCCCCACGTCCGGCGAGAACCCGGCCCAGACCGACGCCACGGCGAAGACCACGATGCCCACGACGAAGACGCGCCGCCGCCCGAAGCGGTCGCCGAGCGAGCCGCCGACCAGCAGCAGCGAGCCGAGGAACAGCGCGTACGCCACGACCACCCACTGGAGCTGCGTGAACGTCGCGCCGAGCTCCCGCTGCATGATGGGGAGCGCCACGTTCACGGCGGTGCCGTCGATGAACGCCATGCTCGAGCCGAGGATCGTCGCGAGGAGGATCCAGTTCTTCGAGTAGAGCCGGACGGCGCGGCCGTCGACGGGCCCCCATGAGCAGGACGCCGGGAATGCTGCCATCGCTATGCTCCCTAGGCCTGGGGCTGGGCCTGAGCGCGGCCGGTGTGCCGCTCCTGGTCAGCATGGAAGCGGTAACCGACGTTCCAGACCGTGTCGATGAAGGTGTGCGTGGCGTCCTCGATCTTGGAGCGCAGCCGCCGCACGTGCACGTCGACCGTGCGCGTCCCGCCGAAGTAGTGGTAGCCCCACACCTGCTCGAGCAGCGCCTCGCGGTTGTACACCCGGCCGGGGTTGCCCGCCAAGAGCTTCAGCAGCTCGTACTCCTTGAACGTCAGCAGCACGGGCCGGCCGGCCAGGTAGACGTCGTAGCGGTTCGTGTCGATGACGAGGTCGCCCGCGCGGATCACGCCCGGCGCGTCGGCCGGCTCGCGCGCGGCCTGGATCCGCCGGATGCGCAAGCTCAGCTCGCCGAGCCGCCACGGCACGACGATCACGTCTTTGGCGTGGATGCGCAGGTCCGGCGCCCCGAGGTGCTCCCACGAGATCGCGGCGATGGCCGGCAGCCGCCCGCCGCCCTCCCGCTTGCTCAAGCCCTCGATGCTCCCCCGCTCGGCCGAAGTGAGATCGAGGAGCCGGACGTCGGCCGGCGCATCGTCGGCGAGCGTATAGGCCACGCCCTCGGCCGCCAGACACCGCACGAGGTCGTCCGAGGGCCCGGCCGCCTCGCAGACCACCGAGACCGTGTACACGGGCTCACCGGCGCGCGGGCGCCCCGGCTCGTCGGCGAGCGAGGGGCCGTCGAAGGCGTCGGCGTCGGCTACCACCAGACCTTGCCCTCGACCGACTCTCGCAGCTTGGCGTAGTCGCGCGTCCACAGCCCGGTGCTGAGGTACTTCCAGCCGCCGTCGGCGAACAGGCAGACGATGTTGGCCCGCTCGAGGCGCTCCGCCACGCGCAGCGCGGCCGCGAGCACGGCTCCGGACGAGACTCCGGCGAAGATGCCCTCGCGCTCGAGGAGAGCGGCCGTCATCCGGAAGCTCTCCTCGGAGCCCACCAAGGAGCGGGCGTCGAGCATCTTGAGGTCCAGGATGGGCGGCACGAAGCCGTCCTCGAGACTGCGCAGCCCCTGGATCAGGTCGTTCGGGTCGGGCGCGGCGGCGATGATCTCGATGGCCGGGTTGAACTCCTTGAGCCGCCGGCCCACGCCCATCAGCGTCCCGCCCGTGCCCAAGCCGGCGACGAAGTGCGTGATCTCCGGCAGGTCGCGGATGATCTCCGGAGCCGTCGTCTCGTAGTGCGCGAGCGGGTTGGCTTCGTTCCCGTATTGGTACAGCATGAGGTAGCCGTCGTCCTCGGCGGCCATCTTCTTGGCCACGACGATGGCGCCGTTCGAGCCCTCCTCCCCCGGAGAGAACACGATCTCCGCGCCGTAGGCCTCGAGCAGCTGCACCCGCTCCGGGCTCACGCTCTCCGGCATCACGGCGACGAAGCGGTAGCCGAGCCGGCGCACGAGCATGGCCAGCGAGATGCCGGTGTTGCCGCTCGTCGGCTCAAGGACTGTCTTCCCGGGCGTCATGGTGCCGTCGTCAAGCGCCGACTGCACCATGGCCCGCGCGATGCGGTCCTTCACCGACCCGGTGGGGTTGTTCCCCTCGAGCTTGGCGAAGAGCCGGACGCCGGATCGAGGGCTGAAAGCGGGTAGCTCCACCAGCGGCGTGTTGCCGATGGCGTCCGTGATGTTGGCGCTACGCATGTGTTCTCCGGCCGCGCGATCAGTGTGCGGCGGCGACGCTCTCGCCGTCGAGCGCGGGGGCGAGTCCGCAGAACACCTCGTAGTCGATGAGCTCCGTCACCGTCGGGTTGTCGCCACAGAGCGGGCAAGCCGGGTCGCGGCGCGTCCTGACGGACCGGAACTCCATCGTCAGGGCGTCGATCAGCAGCAGGCGGCCGACCAGCGGCTCGCCCATGTCCAAGATGACCTTCACCACCTCGGTCGCCTGGATGCTGCCGACGGTCCCCGTGAGCGCGCCGAGCACGCCGGCCTCGGCGCAGTTCGGCACCATGCCCGGCGGCGGCGGCTCGGGGAAGAGGCAGCGGTAGCAGCCGCGGCCGGGGAGGAACGTCGTGACCTGGCCGTCGAAGATGAGGATGCTGCCGTCCACGAGCGGCTTGCCGCTCAGGTACGTCGCGTCGTTGACCAGGTAGCGCGTGGCGAAGTTGTCGGCCCCGTTCACGACCAGGTCGTACCCCGCGATGAGCTCCATCGCGTTCTCCGACGTGATGGCGACCTGGTGGGTGATCACGTCGACCTCGGGGTTGTAGCGCTTGAGGGTCTGCGCGGCCGAGAGCACCTTCGGCATGCCGACGGTTTCGGTGTTGTGGAGCACCTGGCGCTGGAGGTTGGAGAGCTCGACGACGTCGAAGTCGACGATGCCGATCGTCCCGACGCCGGCGAGCGCCAGGTAGAGCGCCGCCGGGCCACCGAGGCCGCCCGCGCCGATCACGAGCACCTTGGCGTCCATGAGCTTGCGCTGCCCCCGGCTGCCGATCTGCGGCATGATGATGTGTCTGCTGTACCGCTTCACCTGCTCGGGGGTGAGCTGTGGCGCCGTCGTCATCCCTCGCTCCTTCCGTTCTCCGTTCTTGGGCCGTTCGCTGCCCGCCGTACGCGCAGCGCGGCATGGTCTCATGGATACGATGCGGGCCTCGTCCGGCACGGTACCGGGCTCGGCGTACGCGGGCGCGGGCCTGGGTGCCCTCGCCGCTACTCTAACCCAGCGCCCCGAAGGGGGAAAGACGCTCCGGCGCTCAGCTGCGCGCGCCCACGAGCTGGAGCTCGACGGCGTCGCGCGGCTGACGCTCCACGAGGTCCCGCACGGTGGTGGCGCGCAGCACGGCGTGCACGGCCTCTTCGACGTCGCGCCAGATGTCCCGCTGCGTACAGGAGGGGGACAGGACGCACTCGGAGGCGTCCTCGATACAGTCGAGGGGCGCACCGTGCCCCTCGAGCGTGGCGACGACCTCGTCGAGGGTGATCTTCGCGGCGGAGCGGGCGAGGGCGTGGCCTCCCTGGGGGCCGCGGCGGCTGCGGATGAAGCCGAACTTGTTGAGCGTCGTGAGCACCTGGTCGAGGTACGGCTCGGGGATGGCCTCGCGGCTGGCGATCTCAGCGGTGCGGATGAGCCGCCCAGGCGTGGCGTACTGGGCTAGGTCCACCAGGGCCCGGACGCCGTAGTCCACCTTCATCGGGATGCGCATGGCCCCACCTCCGTACCTGCTGCGCGGCTTGGCTGCCTGCTCCATGATACGCCGAGCAGGCGCCAAAGACAACGAAGTCTATCGAGAAGATAGACATTGCCAGGACTCGACGAGAGGGCAGTCGTGGGGCTCACCCACGGGAGCCTCCAGACGCGTAACACTGCGGTAACGCCGTCTAGCGCATCGTAGGGTGGTCCGGGAGTCGCGCGCCAAAACTCCCCGGACTGACGACTGGACCCCGCCCTGCTCCCCCAGGGCGGGGTCCTTGCTTGCGGAGGAGGGGGAGCTGGGGCCGGGTGCCGTCGAGGCCAATCATGGGCGCGCGGGGAGTCCGCGTGCGCCGGCGCGGGCACTGCGAGTTGGGTCTGCCTACGGGAGTGGGCGGGGCACCGGACGGGAGAACGCTCCTCTACCCGAGAACGCTCTTGATCAGCAGGACGGCGTGGACGCGGCGGTCAACGCCGGGGGCGTCAGGCAGTTTCTCGTAGATCGCCGATACGCGTCTCTCGATCGTTTTCGGGCTCAGCGCCAATCGGCTGGCGATCGCGGCGTTCGTCCAGCCCGCCGCCATCGCTGCGCCGACGTGCCGTTCCTTGGCCG
>JACZSI010000118.1 GCA_022574265.1 Chloroflexota bacterium
AACGGATATTTGTGCCACGATTTTTTCGGCGTCGACGATGCCGATATGGGAGGTGATTTCCTGGCCGTCGGAAGACGGAGAGCGGTATTTCCACTTGAGGAACTGAGAGTCGGACAGTCGTTTTTCGGGTATGAACCTTTCGTTGAAGCTTTGAATCTGCTCGATGGTCGATGTCTTGGTTAGGTTGACGATTTCCATGGAGGCAATTACACAGCAATTCGCTGGAAGGGCAATTTGACGACCGTCTGACTATGAATCGGCAAACTGCTCGTAGATTTTGTCTTTTTGCCCTCGGAGCTCGAGCAACCAGTCGATAGCTTCCCGTACTGCCCCGTCTCCGCCTGACCGAGAAGTTACATAGACGCTGGCGGCCTTCACCTCGTCACAGGCGTTGGCGACGGCGATGGGAAGGCCTATCTTGCGCAGTACCGGGAGGTCGGGGACATCGTCGCCGATGTACGCGATCTCTTCCATTGCCAGCTTGTACTCATCCAACACCTGAATGAGACCCTCGGATTTGCGGGCTGAGCCTTGTATCACCACGTCCATCTTGAGTTCTTCCGCGCGCTTTTGCACCGCGCCGGATGATCGTCCGGTAAGAATCCCAACTTTGAGCCCGGCAGCCCGTGCCAGGGTAACCCCCATGCCGTCTTGGACGTTGAATTGTTTTAATTCGTCCCCAGAACCGGACAGAATGATCTTCCCGTCTGTCATGACCCCGTCAACGTCAAGGAGCAGCATCTTGATGACCCCAGCGCGCCGTGCCAGTTCAGAGGAGTCCATTGTCTCCTGCCCGTTCATGACTGAAATCAGTCATTCAGCCCACCGGTGTAGCCAAGTTTGTGGATGGATATCAACTGATTCAACAAATGTGGCATGTGGCTCAACGGGACCATGTTAGGGCCGTCGGATTTTGACAGACTGGGGTCAAAGTGGGTTTCCAAGAAGAATCCATCGACGCCCACCGCGGCCGCGGCCCTGACGCCCGGCGAGGGCGAGCGTCTCTTCATAGTGATCCTCGAGCCGGAAGACGAGAGCGTCGTGAGCACCGAGACGGTGGCGGTACGCGGCACGACGACGGCGGACGCGGTCGTCAGCGTGAACGGCGCGGTCGTCGAGGTCGACGCCCAGGGCTCCTTCGAGGCCATCGTGACGTTGGAGGAGGGCCCCAACCTCATCGAGGTGGTGGCCAGCGACCTGACCGGCGCCGGCGAGGCCATCGACATCGTGGTGGTCTATATCCCGTAGCCGCTACGCACGTAGGAGGAGAATGGTGAACCGGCGCATGCTCCCCGTGATACTGCTGACGCTGACCGCTCTGCTGCTGGCGGGCACGATGAGCGCCGCCGCGGCGCCCCCGGCCCAGGAGGCCGGTGCGAGGACAGCCGTGTTCGGCGAGGTCGTCGCCAACGACGCCGGCGTGCTCACCGTCCGCACCAAGGACGGCCGCGAGGTCACGGTCACGGTGACAGGCGAGACCGCCGTGCGCGGCCGCGGCGGGGACGAGGAAGGCGCCGGTGAGATCGCCGTTGGAGACCGCGTTGCCGTCGTGACTGTCGACGGGACCGCCCGGAGCGTCCTGGTCACGTCGGCGCAGCGCAAAGAGCGTGCGCGCGTCGTCCACCTCAGCGGGGTCGTCTCCGAGATCACTGAGGACGGCGCCATCTTCGTGACCGAGGACGGTACCGAGCACAAGCTGGCCTTCGGGCTCAACGCCGTGCCGCCGGAGCCCGGCACCGTGGTCACGCTGACCGGCCGGGTCGACGCCGGCACCGGCACGCTCCAGGTCCGCTCGGTCCACCCCCTGCGCAAGACGATCGAGCGCTTGAACGGCCACATCGACGAGCTGGACCAAGGCTTGAGCGACCGGTCCGACCGGCTGCTGCGGCTCAATCGGGTCCAAGAGCTGCTCGAGCGGAACGCCGGGCGGCAGGTCCAGCTGCTGACGCGCGTCGCCGAGAAGCTGCCGGAGGCGGCCCAGGCGGGGTTGGCCCGCGCCATCGAAGGCCTCGAAGAGGCCAATCGAGGCGTCGCGCGAGCCTTCGAGCGAGCGCTCAAGCTGGCCGGCGAGGCGGAGCGCGAGCGCCGCAACGTGGACGACATCCCCCAGCGCCGCCTGCCGCAGGAGGCGAAGCCGACCTTCGAGGACGTCGCGGCGGTCCTGGGCATCACCGAGCCCCTCCAGCCCATCATCGACTTTCTGGGGATCAAGCCCAGCGAGCTGCATGACGGTATCGTGGCGCGGGTCGAGGAGCGCCTCAAGAACGTTATCGAACGCAGAGATCTGACCATCTCGTTGAACGTTATCGAACGCAGAGATCTGACCATCTCGATGGCGCTCATCCTCGACCAGGTCCGGGATGGGATCGCCAGCCCGTCCGGTCGCTCTTCCACGATTCGCCGATCCACGACGAGCTGCCGTTCACGGTCGAGGACCTGGCCACGGTGTTCGGCTTCGGACCAGAAGGGACGTTCGCGGCAGGGACGTTCGCCCGCCTGCGGGAGGGCGCGACGCCCTTTGAGCTCGCGGCTCTGCACGGGCTCGGCCAAGACGACCTCATAGGGGGGCTAACGGCCCTCACCGAGGAACGAGCACGTTCTCTCGTCGAGGAGGGAGCGCTCGCAGGGAGGGACCTGGACCGCTCCATGGCACGGTTCGCGGAGGATCTCCGGGAGCGGCTGGCCGAGTCCAGGGTGCGCCGGGCGCCGGACCCGGACGAGGACGCGGGGCGGAAGAGGGAGCGCGAGCGCGAGGAGGACGCCCGCAAGGTCCCGTTCGACCTCAAGGTGCTCGCGGAGCTCTTCGGCACGGACGCGCAGTCGGTCCGTAAGCTGCTGGTTTCAGGCAGCACGCTCGCGGAGATCGCCGCTCAGTACGGCGCCACCGTCGAGGAGGCGGCCGACCGGCTGCTGGCCGAGATGAAACGCAAGCTGCGCCGGCAGATCGAGACCGGCCACATCACCGACGAAGAGGCCACCCAGCTGCTGGAGCGCGCTCGGAACAGCTACGTCGAGCGGCTCCGGGCGTTCCGCATCGAGGAGCGCGGGGAGCGGGAGAAGCGTGAGGTCGCGGCCAGCGACGCCCGCCGCATCGACCGCCCCTACGCGGGCGTTGAGCTCACCGTTGATGAGATCGCCGACGCGATCGGCGTCCCCGTGGAGGAGCTCCGGGACCTGATGGCCGAGCGTGGCGGAGTCGCCAAGCTCCTCGAAGCGCGCGGCGTGAGCGCCGAGGACGTCGTCGCCAAGCTGCTGAGCCTCGTCGAGCCACGCCTGCGCACGAGCACGGACGCGCGCCAGCGAGCGGGCACGCAGCTGTCGGACCTCAAGCGCCGGCTGCTGGAGGACCTGGGCGGCGGCACGCGCCGCGTCGAGCCCACGCGGCGGGCAGTCGCCGTGGCCGCGCCCACGGCGGTCCTGGGGTTCATACCGTTCGACGTGCTGACCGTCGCCCGCGTGCTCGGGATCGCACCCCAGCGGCTGCGGGAGCTGCTGCGCGAGCGGACCGTCGCCGAGATCGCCGAGCGGGCGGGCGTCCCGCTGCGCGCCATCCTCGACGCGCTGATGGCGCCGCTGGAGAAGCGGGCGCAGGCCGCGGCCGCCGACGGCACGCCCACCGAGCGGCTGCGCGAGAAGATCGCGGCGGCGCGCGAGGACCTCCTGCAGGCGCTGCGGCGGTTCAAGCTACCGGCGCTCGATTTGCGCTCACGGCCGACGGACGCGGTCCGCTCGCTGCCCACGGACCCCACACGCCCACGGGCCACGCCGGCGCCGACCGCCACACCGCGGCCGACCTTGTCGGGCACGCCCGAGCCGATCACGCCCGAGCCGATCCCACCGCCCACAGCTACGCCCGAGCCGATCCCACCGCCCACAGCTACGCCAGCGCCGGCGGCTAGCGCGATCCGCGTCAGCATCACCGCCGACGTGGCGAACGCCTGCGGCCTGCGGACCCGCGACTGGGACGTGAGCCTGGCCGACGAGTGGAAGACGCTGCGCAGCGCGCTCATCGCGTGCCAGAACGACCTGCTCGCGTCGCTCAAGGCCGGCCTCGCGGACGTGAACAAGCGCGCCGCCGCGATCCGCGCCGAGGCACCCGATGCCACGTTGGGCGACGGGGACAGCGCCAGCCTGGTCACGGCCGCGGTGACGGACGAGGTCTCGGGTGAGCTGTTCGATGCATTGGCCGGCGGCGTCAGCGACCACAGCACGATCGTCGATCAGCCCGTCACGAGTGACGAGGAGGCGCGGGCGGTGCGCCTCACCGAAGCGCTCGCGACGCTCAACGAGAGGATCGCGCAGCTCGAGAAGCGCTTGAGCGCTGTCGGAGACGACGCGGCGTTCGCGAGCCACGAAGTCTGGCACGTCATTCAACAGCAGCAGGGACGCTTCAGACGCTCTCGGCCGTCGCGCGGGCGCTGCACGACGCCGCCATGAAGTCGGTCCAGAACATCCGCGCCTAGTACGTCTCCATCCCGCCGTTGACCACGATCATCTGCCCGGTGATGAAGTCGCTCTCGGGCGACAGCAGAAACACCACCGTCCCCGTGAGATCGTCGGGCGTCTCGGGCCGGTTGAGCGCGCGGTCCGTCTCCTCCTTGAAGGGCTGGACGGACTCGGCGTTGAGCGTGGTGTCGGTGCCGCCCGGCGAGAGCGTGTTGACCTTGATGTTGTACTGCCCCATCTCCTTGGCGACGGCCCGCGTGAGCCCCATCACGGCCGCCTTGGACGAGACGTAGTGCGGGTTGGTGGCCATCCGCCCCCGCGACGAGTGCAGGAAGGTCCCCGAGCCGATGTTGATGATCTTGCCGCCGCCGGCATCGCGCATGTAGGGGAACACCGCCCGCATGCAGAGGAACGTCCCCCGCACGTTCACCGAGTAGACGCGGTCCCACCGGTCCATGTCGATGTCCATGAAGCCCTTGTTCTCGTCGGACCGCAGGTCCTGGAACAGCGCGGCGTTGTTCACGAGCCCGTCGATGCGCCCGAACTGCTCGACCGCCCGGCGCGCCATCTCCTGCGTCTGGGCCTCGTCGGTCACGTCCACGTGCAGCGGCAGCACCTCCGCTCCCGCCGCGCGGACGATCCCCGCCGTCTCCTCGCAGTCGATGACGTCGCAGACGACGACCTTCGCCCCCTCCTCCGCCAGCCGCCGGGAGTAGACCTGGCCGATGTTCCGTCCGGCCCCCGTCACGATGATGACCTTGTCCTTGATGCCCTGCATGGCTCCTCCCAAAGGTGTGCCCGGGCGGTGCGTCTCCCCGAGCGTCCGCCGATTATATGCCGATGGAGCGGCGCCTCCCCGGCACGCCGACCGCGATCAGGAACATCACGCTCTTGCCAGCCGCGCTCGGCCCGAAGAAGTCCGTCACGTCGTCGTCGTAGAACGTGAGCCCGGTCGCGCCGAGGCCCATCGCGTACGCCGCCAGGTAGGCGCGGCCCGCGGCGATGCTCGCGTCGAGGTGCGCCGCGCGGTAGGCCCGGTTGCCGAGCTGGGGGAGCAGCGCGTGCAGGTCGGCGAGGAAGTAGACGTTGAACGCCGCGTCCCCGCCCAGCGGCTGGTCCAGGTCGAGGTGGGCGGCGGCCTCGCGCGTCTCCCCCGCGTGCAGCAGCTCC
>JACZSI010000119.1 GCA_022574265.1 Chloroflexota bacterium
TCAAGGGGCAGGAGACCGCGCACCGGGAGCTCGCCCAAGAGGCCGGCATCTACGGCGAGCTGGCGCTGGCGTTCGGGAAGGGCGGCGTGCAGGCGCTGCTGATCGAGGCGGCGATCCCGCGGCTCGAGGACGAGGCGAACGACCTTCTGCGGCGCATGAGCGACGGCGCGATGACGCTCAAGATCGAGACGCAGCGCGCGCGGCGCACGGGTCCCGGCGCCGACGGGGCCGACGCGGTGGAGACGCTGGACATCCAGATCGCGGACGGCATCGGCACGCGGGCCTACGAGATGTTCAGCGGCGGCGAGCGCTTCCGCATCGACTTCGCGATCCGCATCGCGCTCAGCAAGCTGCTCGCGTGGCGCGCGGGCGCTCCGCTGCCGACGCTGTTCATCGACGAGGGCTTCGGGACGCAGGACGCCGAGGGCCGCGACCGTATCCTGGACGTGATCAGGGCGATCCAGGACCGCTTCGAGCGCATCTTGGTCATCACGCACATGGAGGAGATGAAGGACGCGTTCCCGGTGCGCATCGAGGTATCGCGGACGGCGGCGGCGGGCTCGACGTTCACGATGTCCTAGGAGGCGCCCCCTCACCTCAGTCCTCTCCCCCGGTGGGGGCGAGGAGGAGAGCGGATGGGGAGTGCAGAGGGGACAAGCCCCTCTGCCGGGGGCGCGGGGGTGTCCCCCGCATCTCTCTTGGTTCCCCCTTCCTGGCAGGAAGGGGGCCAGGGGGATGGTTGAAACGGCTGTGAGGCTCCGGCTTCACACGCGTGGAGCGGAGGTTCAGACAGAGTCCCCTGCCCCGGCATCGTAAGAACAGGAGGAACTCATGCACATCTCGGAAGAGAGCAAGGAAGCAGGCCGGCGGGTACGCACGGCCATCAGCGGTGCGCCGACCACGCGCAGCAGCTCGAACGCCGCGGCGTTCGACCTCGTGCCGGGCCTCGAGGACTACGTCCTGGGCTCGGTCTTCGGCGATCTGTGGGGGCGCGAGCAGCTGGACGTGAAGACGCGCTGCGGCCTCACGCTCGCCATGCTGGCCGTCCTCGGCAACGACCCGCAGGTACGCACCTACGTGGGGTATGCGCTGAACGTCGGCTGGACGCCCGAGGAGATCGCCGAGATCTTCGTCCACTCCATCCCCTACGGCGGCCTGCCCCCGGCGGTCAATGCGCTGCGCATCGCGACCGAGGTCTTCAAGGAGCGCGGCGTGTCATGACGACCCACCAGCAGCTCACCGGCTCGACGGACGACGAATTCCTGCAGCGGATGATCGAGACCGCGGCAGGCCGGTTCACGGACTCGTTCTGGGCGCTGTTCGACGCCGAGGTACGGCCCCGGCTGCCCGAGGCGCCTGCCGTCGTCGACTTCGGCTGCGGCCCCGGGCTGTTCCTGCAAGCCGTGAGCCGGCGGATCCCCGCCGCGAGCTTGACCGGCTTCGACCTCACCCCCGCCATGATCGAGCACGCGCGCGGCCTCGACTACGCGGGCGCGCCGCCGGCGCTGGAGGTCGCCGACCTTGTGGCGGAGCGCATCCCGCTCGCCGATGCGTCGGTGCACCTCGGGGCGATGACGGCCGTGCTGCACGTCTTCGACGACCCGTTCGCGTTCCTGGCCGAGGTCCGGCGGGCGCTGGCGCCGGGCGGCGTCTTCCTGCTCTACGACTGGGTCCGGACGCCGCTGCGCGACTACCTGGCGGAGCGCGTCTCCAAAGAGTCGCCTGACCAGGCGGTGGGGCGCCTCCGAGCGATGCGCCTCTTCCCGAGCCACAACAAGTACACGCTCGAGGACTGGCGGTGGCTGCTGGACGAGTGCGGCTTCGACGTCGTCGCCGACGCCGCGCCCCGCGCGAACTTCCACGCGTTCGTGGCGACCGTCCGTTAGGACGCGGTTGCCGTGCCCACCGGCGCCGCCTACACTCGCCTGACCCGTCAACCGGAGGCGCGACATGGCGAACCCGCGAGCCGACTTCGTCCCTATCGTCGACCGGCCGCCGCTCCACCTGCCCGACGGCGCCAGGGTCGCCGTGCTGCTTGTCGTGAACGTTGAGCAGAAGGAGCTGGACGAGCCGATGGGCTCGCCGCTGAGCCAGCTGCCGCCGGGCTCGGCGCAGGTCCCCGAGGTCCCGGCGTTCTCACGGTTCGAGTACGGCCTGCGGGTCGGCTTCTGGCGGATGCTTGAGGCGACCGACCGCCTGGAGATCCGGCCGACGATGGCGCTCAACGCATCGGTGCTCGAGGGCTACGAGCGCGTCGTCCAGGCCGGCGTCGAGAGCGGCTGGGACATCGTCGGCCACGGGTACTACCAGCGCCCGCTGCCGTCCGTCGAGGACGAGCGCGCGACGGTCCGGCGGACGCTCGATGCCATCGAGGCTGCGACGGGCAAGCGCCCACGGGGATGGCTCGGGCCGGGGATGAGCGAGACCTTCGAGACGCCCGACGTCCTCGTGGAGGAGGGGGTCGAGTTCGTGATGGACTGGCTGAACGACGACCAGCCCTACCCGCTCAAGGTCAAGAGCGGGAGCCTGCTCTCGGTGCCCTATACGAACGAGCTGAATGATATCGGCGTGTACATCCGCCAGGGCAGCGCGGGGCCGGAGCTCCCGCGAAGGGTCGCCGACCACCTGGACACGCTGCTCCACGACGTTCCGGAGACCGCGCGGGTCATGCCGATAGGCATCCACCCGTTCATCACCGGCCAGCCGCACCGCTTCGGGTACTTCGTGAGGATGCTGGAGAGCCTCAAGTCGACGCCCGGCGTGGTCTTCATGACCGCCACCGAGATCTACGAGTGGTACGTGGGTGAGGTGGGCTGAGCCCTACATCGTCTCCGGCGCGGACATGCCCATGAGGCCCAGCGTGCGGGCGAGGACGGTCTTCGCGGCCTCGACGAGCTTGAGCCGCGCCTTCATCAGCGGCGCGTCGGCCGGCTCCGACGAGAGCACGCGGCAGTGGTCGTAGAACCAGTGGAACGCCGTTGCCAGCTCGGCGGCGTAGTGGGGCAGCGCGTGGGGCGCCAGCGTGGCCGCGATCGCGTCGACGTGCTCCGGCAGCAGCAGCATCTTGCGGATGAGCGCGAGCTCCGCGTCGTCGGCCAGCAGCGAGGTGTCGCCGTCGTCCCACGTCACGCTGCGCTCCGCCGCTTGGCGCAGGATGCCCGCGATGCGCGCGTGCGCGTACTGCACGTAGTAGACCGGGTTGTCGGCCGAGGTCTTCTTCGCGAGCTCCAGGTCGAACTCCATCTGGCTCTCGGCGGCGCGCGCCAGGAAGAAGTAGCGGCAGGCGTCGGCGCCGACCTCGTCCACCAGGTCGGCGAGCGTCACGATCTGGCCCGTGCGCTTGGACGCGCGGACCGTCTCGCCGCCTTGGCGCAGCGTGACGAGCTGGGAGATGATGATGTGCAGCCGCTCCGGATCGATGCCGAGCGCCCGCATCGCGGTCTTCATGCGCGCGACGTGGCCCTGGTGGTCGGCGCCCCAGATGTCGATGACGCGGTCGAAGCCGCGCTTCTCGAACTTGTTGGCGTGATAGGCGATGTCCGCCGCGAAGTACGTCGGCGCTCCGGTGCTCCGGACGAGCACGTTGTCCTTGTCGTCGCCGAGGGCCGCGGAGGTGAACCAGAGCGCGCCGTCGTGCTTGTCGGTCGCCCCGCGCTTGGAAAGCTCCGCGATGGCCGCGTCGTACTCCCCTGACTCAAAGAGCGAGTGCTCGCGGAACCAGACGTCGAACTCGACGCCGATGCGCGCGAGGTCGGCGCGGATCGCATCGAGCATGCGCTCAAGTCCGGCCGCGCCGAGCTCGGCCACCGCCTGCTCGCGCTCCATGCTTAAGAAGCGGTCGCCGAGCTCGGCCGCGAGCTCCTTGCCCAAGACGACCAGGTAGTCGCCCCGGTACCCATCCTCCGGGACCTGTTCGTCGGCCCGGCCGAGCGCCTGGGCGTAGCGCGCGAAGACCGACGCGTAGAAGATCTCCATCTGCGTGCCACGGTCGTTCACGTAGTACTCGCGCGTGACGTCGAAGCCGGCCGCCGCGAGCGTGTTGGCGAGCGTGCTGCCGAGCACCGCGCCGCGGGCGTGCCCGACGTGGACGGGGCCGGTCGGGTTCACGCTGACGAACTCGACCTGCACGCTGCGGCCCTCGCCGGTCTGCGTGTTGCCGTAGGCCGCGCCCTGGGCGAGCACGTCGTCGACCTGCCTTTGGAGCCACGCCGGGCTCAGTGCCACGTTCAGGAAGCCCGGCGGTGCGGCCCACACGCGCCCGACCGGGTCGTCGACCGCGACGTGCGGCACGAGCGCCTCGGCGATGGTGAGCGGGGCGACGTGCGCCTGCTTGGCGAGCCGCAGGGGCAGCGAGCTCGCGAAGTCGCCGTGCTCCGGCTTCTGGGGGCGCTCGAGCGCGACGGCGGGGACGTCGGCGGCGGGGATGGCGCCGTCGCGCTGCGCGGCTTCGACGGCGTCGGCGATGCGTTGGGCGATGAGGTCCCGGATGAGCATCAGCCCATCACCACGCCGGCGAGGTCGGTGGTGTAGTGGTTGACGGCGTCGAGGTCGACCTCGACGCCCAGCCCCGGCATCTGGGGCACGGTGATGTGCCCGCGGACCGGGACCAGGGCTTGAGTGAGCATGTCGTGCTCGAGCGCCGCTCCCGAGGCGAGGCCGCTCACCGACGCGGGGCCGAGCGATGCCGCGACGTGCAGGCACGCCGCGATGCCCACGCCGGTCTCGAGCGAGGAGCTCACGGTGCTGCCGAGGCCGTGGTCGCGGGCGAGCTCCATGACGGCGCGGGCGGCGGTGAGGCCACCGGCGCGCGACGGCTTCACGACGATGACGTCGGCCGCGTCCGCTTCGATGACTTTGCGCGCATCGTCCAGCGAGACGACCGATTCGTCGGCCGCGATCGGCATCGGCGCGGCCCGGCGGACCTGCGCCATGCCGCCTAGGTCCTGGGCGAAGACGGGCTGCTCGACGAGATCGAGGTCGTAGGGCGCAAGCCGCCGGAGCACGTCGATCGCGAGCTCCGGCGACCACGCCTCGTCGGCGTCGGCCCGCAAGCCGACGTGTGGCCCGATGGCGGCCCGCACCCGGCGCACCACCTCCACGTCCACGTCAGGGTCGTGCGATCCGAGCGTGATCTTCACCGCGCCGAAGCCACGCGCGACGGCCTCGGCCGCTTGGCGGGCGGCCTCCGCCGGCTCCTCGAAGCCGACGTTGGCGTGCATGCCGACCCAGTCGATGACGCCGCCGAGGAGCGTGACGATGGGGCGCCCGGACTTCTGGCCGACCAGGTCGAGCGCCGCCGTCTCGAGGCCGAAGCGCGCGGCATCCCCTGCCTCGGTCCGGGGCGCGAGCGCGAGCAGCACGCCGACCGCGACGGACGGCGGGAGGCCGAGCGCCGAGGGAGCGAGGTCGTGGAGGACGCGGGCGACGTCGCCGGTGTGCTCGGGACGGCCAGGCCCGACCGGCGAGGCCTCGCCCACGCCGACGAGGCCGTCGTCGGTGTGGATCCAGACGAGCAGCGCGTGGCGGTCGGGGACGGCCGCGCGCTCGGCCGG
>JACZSI010000120.1 GCA_022574265.1 Chloroflexota bacterium
CCCTGAGGCGCTCGTGCGGCGCTGCAACGACGTCGGTCTCGACTGCATCGCCGTGACCGACCACAACAGCCTGGCGGGCGCGAAAGCAGTCAGCGCGATCGCCAACTTCACCGTCATCTTGGGCGAGGAAATCAAAAGCACGGCCGGCGAGATCACGGGGCTGTTCCTGACGGAGGAGATACCGGCCGGCCTTCCGCCCGTCGAGACGGCGAAGCGCATCAAGGAGCAGGGCGCCCTCGTCTCGGTCCCGCACCCCTTCTCCGGCTACGGCCGCTCGTCGCTCGCGGAGGCGGCGGTGACGGAGCTGCTGCCCTACGTCGACCTCATCGAGGCCTTCAACGCGAGGACCATGTCGCAAGAGGTCAACGAGCGAGGCCGCGCGTTCGCGCAAGAGCACGGGCTCGCCGCCACCGCGGTGAGCGACGCGCATACGCTCGGCGAGCTGGGCCGCACGTACACCGAGCTCCCCGACTTCGACGGCACGCCCCAGGGCTTCAAGGAGGCGCTGCGCGAAGCCAGGCTCGTCGAGCGCCCGGCGGGCCGCTTCGTGCACGTCTACACGACGCTCAACAAGCTCCGCCACCGCTTCTTCACCGTCCCGTGACGCTCGAGCTCGGCTGGCTCACCGCCGGGCGCGGGCCGGGCTCGCGCGGCATGTTCGAGGGCGTGCTCGCCGCCATCGACGACGGCTCGCTCGACGCGCGCATCTCGTTCGTGTTCATGCACCGTGAGCGCGGCGAGGGGGAGGCGAGCGACGCTTTCATGGACCTCGCCTCCTCCCGCGGCATCCCCGTGGAGTCGCTGTCGTCGTCGCGCTTCCGGGAGGAGCACGGCGGCGACTTCGCCACGCACCGCGCCGAGTACGACGCGCGAGTCCTGGAGCTGCTGCGCCCGCACGCGGCCGACCTCTGCGTGCTGGCGGGCTATCTGCTCATCATGAGCCCGGCGCTGACGCATGCATACCGGTTCGTGAACCTGCACCCGGCGCTGCCTGACGGCCCGGTCGGGCTGTGGCAGGAGGTGATCTGGGAGCTCATCGAGGCAGGGGCTCGGGAGAGCGGCGCGACGGTGCTCCTCGTAACCGACGAGCTGGACAAGGGCCCGCGCATCGCCTACGCGCGCTTCCCGATCGTCGGCCCGCCCTTCGACGCGCTGCGCGCAAGGGGCGACGCGCTACGTGCGCAGGGTGAGGCGCAGCCGCTGTTCGCGGCGGTCCGCGAGGCGGGGCTGCGACGCGAGCCGCTGCTGCTGACCGAGACGCTGAAGGCGCTGGCCCGCGGCGACGTCGCCGTGCGGGGCGAGCGCGTGGTGGACGCGAGCGGAGCGCCCGTTGGGCCGCGCGATCTGACCGCGGAGGTGGAGGCGGCGCTGGGCTAGTAGATGTGCCAGGAGGTGAGCTGCGCGCCATCCTCAGCCGCGATGATCGCGTTGCCCTGGCCGGTGATGCCGCCGGTGATCGAGCGGATGTCGTAGCTGGGGACGAGGACCCCGCTCGTGGGCCATGAGTACGACGCGCAGTACTCTTCTTGCGTCGTGACGCCCTCGGCGATCAGGTTGCTCGGCGCGGAGCAGCTCACGTCGACGAATAGCTCGTTGTAGTAAGAACCTGACTCATTGGGCGTGAATTCGGCCTGGAACCGAATGATGAGGGTGTCCTTGGGCCCTCCCGCCTTGGTGAGGAACCAACCGGCTCCTGGACCCTCCCACTCGATCTCCACCCGGCCGTCCTCATCGGACACTGAGGGCTCGGGCAGCACCGCGTAGCCGGCGAGACTGGAATAGGAGCCCGTAACGGGGTCGAACGGATCGTCCGTGATCTTGAACAGCGGCGGGTCACAGGTCTGGCCGGGGTCCCCTTGCGTGGGCCCGTTGCAGTACAGGAATCCCGGGGGAAGGACATCCTCGATCTCCTGGATGTGCTGGACGTTCCGCTCCAGGTTCTCGACGTTGATGATGTAGGTGAACACGGTCGTCTGATTGGGCAAGGCCAACAGCCGATCGACGTACTTCGTCGCCAGCGTTCCGCCGTTCGCACATCCGAAGTTACCGGTCCCCACCCGGACGAAAGCGGTCGGACCGCTCGACTCGTTGGGGTCGTCTTCCATCTTGAGGAAAACCCGGTTGCAGCTCAGGCCATTTGGCCCGTCGATCTCGGCAACGAACGTGAACTGTCGCACCTGGCCCTGCGTGAAGAAGATCGGAGACGAGAGGTCCCACTTCCACACTTGGTTCTGCGAGGAGCCGATGTTCACCGGGCTCGCGCTCTCGATCTCGGGGAAGCTGCCGTCCAAGGAGTCGACCGGGTTGAGCGCCGGGCTCCAATCGAAGCCCGAGGGCAGCTCGTTGTAGACCGCCGTCACGCCGACGCCAGTGTCGGGGCTGATCTGCTCGAGGTAGACCGTATACCTCGCCAGCATTCCAGCGGTGCTCCCGGGGAGGTTGAGACAATCGTCGTCGTAGACCCCGTCGCCGTCCCGTGCGCACTCCACGGTCGCATAGGGCCGCGTCCGGTTGTCTTCAGCCCCCGGCCCAGGAGAGAGCTGTGAAGAGGCGCCGTTGAGCCGGATCACCACGATCGTTTCCGTCCCGTTGAGGCTCACCGTGTGCACGACTTCCTCGCCGTCCGCCGTGAGCACCGAGGTGGCATCCCCGTAGTGCAGCTGCCAGATCGCGAACTCCGAGCCTGCGTCCCCTGAATACTGGACGTTGAGCGCCTTCGTCTGGATCTGGTTGCTCGTGAGCCCGGTCTGCACCAGGTTCATGACGGGAACGATCGACGTCGAGCCGATGGCCAGCACGATCAGGACGATCACCAGCATGTAGCCCCGCTCGCGCGTCCGCCCCCTCTTCATGGCGTGACCTCCGAACGAGGGACCACGGAGAAGGACAGGGACTTGGTGATCGCGCTCGTCCCCTGGACCGTGGAGGTCACGTCCAGCTGCACGATCCCGCTGGTGTCTTGGCAGAACGCGAGGTCCGTGACGTGCCGGGCGACGACCCCCACGACGCCGTCGTACTCGCGCATGAGGACGGTCGTGCCGGGCTCGATGGTGTACTCAGCGTAGTGCTCCGGGTCGGCCGCGCCCCAGCCGGTCTGGTCGGTCCAGCTCACACGGATGCTCGGCTGCGTCCCCGACGTGCAATCGATCAGGGGCGCAAGCGTCGCCGGGTCCACGATCGTCCGAGCCACCGCGAGGTCCCGGTGCAGCCAGGGGGCGAGGCTGGCGACGTCCGCCGTGGCGACGGTCCTCGCGGTTATCTGTTCCGTGCCCTTGGTGAGCTGGAAGATCGTGCTGGCGATGAGCGGCATGACGAGGCCGGCGACCGCCAGGCCCACGATCAGCTCGAGGAGGGTGAACCCCCGCTGAACACGCATGCTCACCTGCTCGTCTTCAGGTCCGCGACGCTGGCCAGCGGTCTTCCCTCTCGGGAGACGATGGCTGTGACCTGCTGGATCTCCGCGATGGGGTAGCAGGTCGTAGCGTCGCAGTACTGCTTGATCTCGACGGTCATCTCGAAGCCGGGGAGCAGCGTGACGCCCGGTGGTGGGACGGCGTAGGCGCCGGGGTCGTCTCCGGGAGGGATCCGGTAGGGTGACGTCGGCGGCTCGAAGTAGCCCTGGGCGCGGATGTACTCCAATTCGACGCGCACGAGGTTCTGCGCCGTCACCTGGGCATCGCCGAGATCGGCGCTCTTGAACCCCGTGTTCAGCAGGGTCAAGTAGGCCGAGACGATAAGGGCGACCAGCGCCACGGCTATGAGGTTCTCTAGAAGGCTGATGCCTCGTTGATCGCCGACCACGGTTCCTTCTCCCCCGTAAGGAACGTCTCCAGGTCTGTCTGGTGAACCACCCGTTGCGCCGGTGGTTCACCCGGTCGTTCTGTTCCTCCCACCCGTTTCGAGCTGCGCCGAGTCGGTAGCATGCGGACCCGCCTAAAGCTTGGTCATCGTCCGATGGGATGGTTCGAGCCATACGAACGGGCGATATTTGCTCAAGGCGTGTGCCCTGGCGTCACTCGGATGGGTGAGGCGCGGGCGCAGTCTTCCACCAACACCATTACGGGAGTGTTACGAGCTTGGGGGCCGCTTGGTGGCGGCTATGCGCTTGCGGTCAGGTACGGAGACCGAAGCTGCCCGTCAGCCGGCGCCTCTTGAGCAGCGCGGTGGCCTTGGACCACGAGAACCACGCCATCCGCCCGGTCATGTTGACCTCGGAGTGCAGGTCCAGCTCGGTGAAGAACTTGAGGAGAAAGAGGCCGCCCTCTCGGGCGGTCACCGGCGACTGCTGGGCGAGGGCCAGGGGGGCGAAGCCGCCGGCCGCTCGGAGGACCTCGTCGCTGAAGGCCGGGTCATGGTCGGCCCACGAACAGACGGCAAGGAGCTTCGGACCCACGGCGTTGGCCAGCAGCCATGCCCAGTACTCGCGCAGCTCGGCGCTGGCCGATGGCGTCGTCTCCCCGCCGTGGCCGATCAGCAAGAGGCAATTGGCCGCTTCCAGCAGGGGTAGATGCGCCGCGAGCTGCTCAGGGCCGCTGACCTGGAGCGAGCGCTCGCCGACGAGCCGCAGCCCGCGGCGGAGCATGGCCGCGCACAGCCGGTCGCAGAACTCGGACTCCCAGCCGGCGAGGTTGCGCGAGGCGTCCACCAGCAGCAGCGCCGGCGGGCCCTCGATGACGACGCTCGATTGCATGGGCGGTGGCCCCTAGCGCGTCAGCGCCGTGGCCAGCGCTTGCGCCTCGTCGGCGTCGAGGAAGAAGTCCAGCTTCGTGACCTGGCCCAGCTTGCTCAACGTGAGCACGAGGCGGGCCCGGCCGTCGTCGGCCTCTTCCAGCTCGAGGGTCTTGGGGTCGTGAGAGATCTCGAAGGCTTCTGGCATCCTGCACCGCTCCGCTAACGGACGTTACCCGTCTGACGACTCGATCTCGGGCTCGACCACGACGCCGGGGTCACTGACGAACAGCTCCCAGGGCTTGAACGACTCGACGAACGCCTTCGCTTCCTCCTGGCTCGCGATGTCACGCCGCGCACGGTCGGGATCGTAGCCGAACGTCGTGGCGAACGCATCGAAGCCCCGGGAGGTCTTGCGCACCCCGCCGAGCCGCTCTTCGCGCTCGCCGTCGGCGAGCATCAGCCGCAGTCCCACCTTCACCGCTTGCCAGTAGACCCTCATGTCTCGTCCTTTCAGGCCGCTCGTCCAGACGGAAGCCTACACTCGTTTCCCGTTCGTGGTGAGGCACTCGAACCACGGACCCGCGGCCGTGAGCAAGCCTGGGTCCGTCCTTCGAGAGCCTCAGGACGAACGGAACGGGAGCGGCGCTCAGCTAGCCGCCGGGGTCGAGGTAAAGCCTACACTCGTTTCCCGTTCGTGGTGAGGCACTCGGACCACGGACCCACGGCCGTGAGCAAGCCTGGGTCCGTCCTTCGAGAGCCTCAGGACGAACGGAACGGGAGCGGCGCTCAGCTAGCTGCCGGGGTCGAGGTAAAGCCTACACTCGTTTCCCGTTCGTGGTGAGGCACTCGAACCACGGACCCACGGCCG